>NZ_JAIXRZ010000068.1 GCF_027484945.1 Flavobacterium sp. | reverse complement strand
TCAGCTGAATCGTTGGTAATACTAGCTATACCCATCGTAAGCGACTCCACTTTTCGTTCTAAAAATACAGGTTTTGCATTGGCACGTAAAGCAACATCCGATTCTTTAAATTCTTCAGGAGTACCCCAATTATCGGTTGTTTTATAAAAAATAAATTCCCAATTATCGGCTTTTGGGATCGTAAACAAAGCATATTTCCCTTTTGCAAGGGTTTTACCATCAATGCTAACCTCTTCACTAAAGCTTACGGTTGAGTTCGCATTAGCACCTGTTCGCCATAATTTGCCGAAAGGAACTAAATCGCCAAAAATAGTTCGTCCTTTGGCACTTGGACGTGAATATTCAATGGTAACATCGGTCAGACCTACAACTTGATTAACTGCAGCTTTAGGACTCGATTGTGGGGTTTTTACTTGTGCTTTGATTGCATACGAAGCAACAAAAAAAGCAATTGCATAAAGGATTTTTCTCATGGTTACGTGTTTAAACTTTGCCAAAATTACTAAATACAGTGGGGCAAATTGTTAATTTAAACTTAAATACTGCTAATTTTTGTTTAACAATAATAATCAATAGTTAAACAAATTATATCTTTACCAAAAAAAACATGAAGTTGTACACCTTACATTCGAAACAACTATTACCGTTGTCTATTGAAGAAGCTTGGGAGTTTTTTTCAGATCCAAAAAATTTAAATACAATCACCCCTGATGATATGGGCTTTAAAACACTATCGGGTGCCGATCGAAAAATGTATCCGGGTCAAATTATCCAATACGTAGTAACGCCATTACTGGGTATTCCGATGAAATGGGTGACTGAAATTACACATGTTACGGACCAACAGTATTTTGTAGATGAACAACGGTTTGGTCCTTATGCACTATGGCATCACAAACATTTCTTTAAATCAGTTCCGGGTGGTGTTGAAATGGAAGATATTGTCGACTACAAACTACCCATGGGTATTTTAGGCCAGCTAATGCATCCCCTACTTGTTCGCCCGCGATTACATCAAATTTTTGAATACCGAAGAAAAAAATTAATCGAACTCTTTGGTGAATTTAAATCCGAATAACATGAAAAACATCCTTTTAATTGGTGGTTCTAAAGGAATTGGTCGTGCACTTGCGCAACAATTGCAGTTTGAAACCAACTTGTTTGTAGCTTCGCGATCAATCGAAGATTTAGGCGACTTAAAACTAACGCATATTCCTTTTGATGCAACACAAGATACCTTGGATACCAATAAATTACCTGCATCTATTGACGGTTTGGTTTACCTACCCGGGAGTATAAACTTACGCCCGTTTAAGGGTCTCAAACCCGATGCTTTCGAGAATGATTTACAGATCAATTTCATAGGTTTAGTAAAAGTAATGCAAGCAGTACTTCCGCAACTCACTGCTACCACACAATCCAGTGTAGTAGTTTACAGTTCAGTAGCTGCCACTATGGGAATGCCATTTCATACCTCTGTAGCAGCTGCTAAAGGGGCGCTTGAAGGATTTGCAAAAGCCTTTGCTGCAGAATATGCTCCTAAAATTCGCATGAACGTTATTGCTCCTTCGTTAACCGACACTTCGTTAGCCGATAAATTTTTAAATACGGAAGAGAAAAAAGAAAAAGCAGCGATGCGTAATCCCATGAAAAAAGTAGGTACGCCGCAAGACATTGCACAAATGACCGCTTTTTTATTGAGCGAACAAAGCAATTGGATTACAGGACAAGTTTTTGCCGTAGATGGTGGAATGTCTACTTTGTTAGTCAATGGATAAAACAAATATATTTTGGTTTAGAAGAGACTTAAGAGTCGAAGATAATGTGGGGCTATTTCACGCGCTAAAAGGGGAAGAAAATGTACTCCCAATTTTTATTTTTGATACTTCAATACTCGCTCAACTACCATCCGATGATGCGCGTGTTACGTTCATACACGAACGATTAACAGTTATTCAAAATACGTTATTGGCTTTGGGCAAATCATTGGCCGTATTTCATGGTTCACCTGAAGAAGTATTTACACAATTACTTTCAGAGTTATCCATAGGAACTATCTATATCAATCATGATTATGAACCCTATGCGCGAAAACGCGATAAGCAATTAAATCAATTATTTCAGTCTAAAGGAGTTGCTTTTAAAACTTCAAAAGATCAAGTAATTTTTGAAAAAGAGGATGTTGTTAAAGACGATGGTAAACCCTATGTTGTCTTTACCCCTTACTGCCGTCGTTGGAAAGAACGCTTTCGAACGGTTACGCTTCAGCATTATCCCTCTGAAACGCTACTCAACAAAATTGCACCCCATTCATTTCCATTTTTATCCCTTTCGGACATTGGGTTTAGTGCTTCAAAAATTAAAATCAGACCTTTCGATATTTCAGCGTCTACAATTCACAATTATGAAGCAACCCGTAATTTTCCTGCGCTCAACAAAACATCCTTTTTAGGTATTTATCTTAGGTTTGGTGCTGTTTCTATTCGCAAAATAGTGGCTGTTGCTAATGCAGCAAAAAATGAAACTTTCTGGAACGAGTTAATCTGGAGGGAGTTTTTTATGCAAATTCTTTGGCATTTTCCGCATACCGTTACCCAAAGTTTCAAGCCCAAATACGATGAAATTCAATGGGTAAATGATCCCGATATGTTTCAAAAATGGTGCGATGGAACCACGGGTTATCCCATTGTAGATGCGGGAATGCGTGAACTTAATACGACAGGACATATGCACAATCGTGTACGTATGATTGTTGCAAGTTTTCTTTGCAAACACTTACTAATTGATTGGCGTTGGGGTGAAACTTATTTTGCCACTAAATTATTGGATTATGAACAAGCCAGTAATGTTGGCAATTGGCAATGGGCCGCTGGAAGTGGTGTCGATGCTGCTCCCTATTTCAGAATATTCAATCCAAGCGAACAAATTAAAAAATTCGACAACAACTGGGAATATATTAAAAAATGGGTGCCTGAAGTAAACACAGCAATGTACCCGAACCCAATTGTAGACCATAAAGAAGCACGCGAACGCTGTTTATCGGTTTATAAAACCGCTGTTGGATAAAGGGTGTAATACAATGAAAGTAGTTTGGTTAAAACGTGATTTACGGCTGCATGACCACGAAGCATTATTTCGAGCGATACAATCGAAAGAAAAAGTATTGATGCTTTATCTTTTTGAGCCCTCACTTCAACAAGATATTCATTATAGTGAACGGCATTTTGATTTTATTAAACAATCCTTGGTCGAACTCCAAAACGAATTACTTCCCTATCATACCCAAATACTTATCGTTGAAGAAGAAGCGCTAGTTGTCTTTAAAAAATTAATTGAATTAACTACACTCTCAGGCGTTTATTCACACCAAGAAACAGGGATTCAACGCACCTATGAACGGGATATAGCCGTACACGAACTTCTTCGTGGCAATGGCATTCCTTGGATTGAAAGTAGCACAAATGGGGTTATTCGAGGGTTGCGCAACCGTCAAACTTGGAAGGAAGATTGGTATGATTTTATGGAAAAAACACCGTATCCATTTGTAGCCAATGGTCGCACTTTTGTGAAATATGCTGAAATCGAGAAGTTGGAAATTCACTTTAAAATTCCATCTTTAGAAACCTCCAAAGAAACTCCTTTTCAAAAAGGTGGTCGTAGGATGGGTTTACGCTACCTAGAATCTTTTTTAAACGAACGCGTTGAAAACTACAGCCGTCACATTTCAAAACCCGAGTTGGGTCGCAAAGGATGCAGTCGTTTATCGCCCTATATTGCATGGGGTAATTTATCGATTCGCGAAATCTATCATCGCACTTGGGAAATTCGTAAACAAGGTAAATTCAAACGCCAAATCGATAATTTTGCCTCTCGATTACGGTGGCAAGCGCATTTTATTCAAAAGTTTGAAATGGAATGTTCAATGGAATTTCATCCCGTCAATAAAGGCTATTTAAACCTAAAGTTACTTGTTAATTCAACGTATCATAATGCTTGGTGTTTAGGACAAACAGGCGTTCCAATTGTAGATGCATGTATGCGCTGTTTGAACACTACGGGCTACCTTAACTTTCGCATGCGCGCCTTGATTGTATCTTTTTATACCCACCATTTAATGCAACCTTGGCAAAATTGCAGTCCCCATTTAGCACAACAATTTTTGGACTTCGAACCCGGAATTCATTATCCGCAAATCCAAATGCAAGCTGGGGTTACAGGGGTAAATATGATACGAATCTATAATCCTATAAAAAATGCTTTAGAGCATGATCCCTCAGGAGATTTTATCCGTAAATGGGTACCTGAATTGCGTAATATTCCATCACCCTTTATACACGAACCATGGAAATTAACTTCAATTGAACAAATGCTGTATCAGTTTGAGCTTGGAACCAACTATCCACACCCTATAGTCCCATTAGAAGAAGCGCAAAAAGCAGCAACTGACTTTTGGTGGAATTACAGAAAAAATCTTGAAGTTCGGTTAGAAAATAAGCGGGTTTTGGCTAAGCATACATTTCCAGATCGGGATTAAACGAAAGTGGCTAATGTAGCAAAAGACAAGTCATTAAAATGTTTTACTACACAATCTGCTTGCGAATAATCTTGTCCTTTAGAATGAAAACTATCATAACCTACACAATAAATACCTGCAGCTTTTGCCGCTAAAATTCCATTTGTGCTATCCTCGATTACCAGACATTCTGTAACCCGATTACCCGATAATTGTACAGCATGTTCAAAAATCGCGGGATGTGGTTTAGAATGTGTAAAGTCTTCCCCCGAGACAATATGATTAAAGTGAGGAAACAAATCAAATCGTTTAAAAATTCGATGAATCGTAACCTTAGCCGAAGATGAAGCTAAAACCAATTGAATATTATTTGCTTTCAAATCTAAAATCAGCGCCTCGACACCATCCAACAATGTTAAATCCTCTTTTTGATCAAAAGCATCATTGAATAAACTGCGTTTTGTGGCTACTAATTCGTCTACTGAATAGGGTAATTGAAATTGATTTTTCAACTTTTGAAAAATATTTTTTGTGGAATTTCCAGTAAATGAAGCATAAAGTTCGGGTGACACAGCAATACCAAGTTGCTTGAAATGTTGGTGATAGGCATAATGATGAACCGGTTCAGTATCAACAATAACCCCATCCATATCAAAAATTACCGTTTTTAGCATCAGCTATTTTTAAAAAGTTGAATTAAAAAATAAAATACCGAACCAAAAATTGCGGCCAAAATTCCAAAAATAACATATTTGCTCCCTGAAAAATCGGGTTGCATAGCTACTTGAACCATTTGCCAATTAATTGCAAAAAAAACACCTACAAGAACCGCTTTAAGAGTTCGCATCATTTGGGTTGCAATTGTATACATCCGAAGTGCATTTTCACTTGAAATTGTGACCGGATAATTAAACCAATGCGGATGACGATTTAAATACGTGAGCAATCCAAAAAAAACGGTTGCCATTCCCGTTGTGAGAAATAACGTCCATTTTGGACCAAATCCATCGACATTACCTTGCCCGTCAAAATGGGTTGGAATAATCGAAGGGAGTTTGGGGTACTGAACAAGGGTATAAATCCATGTAAGAACCAAGACAACAACTGTTATTATTTCAACAACTTTATCAAAAGAAGTTACCGGTACTGCTATTTTGGGACGGTTATTAGCCATTATTTTTTAATTAAGTGCCGAACAACGGTTTCGGCTGCATGAAGTCCAAATAAACAAGGCATCCATGAATTTGTTCCATAAAACGACTTTTTAAAGTTACTCCCATCGGTATGTTTAACACTTTCATAATCGGGGCGTTCACTAGAATACACCACCTTTACGCCACCAGAAATTCCTTCTTTTTTTAATCGTTTACGCACCTGTTTGGCCAGTGGGCAATAATCGGTTTTACTAATATCGGTAACTTTCACTTTGGAGGCCAAGAATTTTCCACCGGCACCCATATTACTAATAACTTTCACACCTTTACGTTTGGCTGCAATTAACAAATTGAGTTTTGGTGTCACACTATCAATACAATCCAAAACATAATCAAATTCAGTAGTTACCAATTCAAAAGCGCGCTCAGGGGATAAAAATTCGTTTAATTGGGTTAACTCAAGTTCTGGATTAATATCCAACAATCGGTCAGCCATTAACGCTACTTTCGGCAATCCAACCGTGGAATGTAACGCCGGCAACTGGCGATTAATATTCGTAATATCGACCACATCGCCGTCTACAATTGTCATCTTCCCTACACCAGCACGCGCAAGAAATTCGGCCGCAAAAGAACCCACACCTCCGAGTCCGACAACCAATACATTGGCCTTGCGTAATTTTTCTAATCCTTCGGTTTTAAATAAAAGTTCTGCACGTTCTTGCCAAACAGCCATCAAGTAATTGTTTTAAATTATAAATTTTAAATTAAGAGTTATGATTTATCATTGCAAAATAAACAAATTACTGCATGAGAAACAAATGTCAATAAAGCGTTTATACACCAAAAACATTGGCTACATTGCGTTGAATTTTAATCGTAAGTTCATGCACCTCTTGTCTCCGATAGTTTGCAGCTAGTGCATAGACCTCTTCTATTGATTCTTCCATTGAGTCGGTTTCTAAAAAGATCTGACTTTCAGGCACTGCCAAAAAAGCATCCTTGAGTTCGGGATTACGCATTAAATATTTACCAAAAGAAAGATAAAAACCGTGTTTCACCAGATCTTTTGCAAGTTGACCATTTTTTGAAAATCCATGTACAACTAATGGAACCGTAATACCTAGATTTTGTTTGAGTGCAATCAACTCTTGAAAAGCCCCAACAAGATGAATTATAACAGGCTTTTGGTACTTTTCGGCTAATTTAAGATGGGCTTCAAAAACCTGAAGTTGGGTTTCAAACGGAACATCGATTCGCTTATCCAATCCACATTCACCAATTGCCCAACATTCTGATTTTGATAAATACTGCTCCACAATCTCTAAATGCAGCGGCCATAATGTAGCGTCGATAAACCAAGGGTGAATTCCCATAGAATAAACTGGGGGAATGCTATTTAATTCCCAAGGATATACATTTACAAGTTCGACGCAGTGGGAAGACGCAGTATAGCGATGGGTATGGAGGTTAAACATGGTGGTTAAGCTACTTAGATTTTTATTTTCTATTATCAAGAATAAATTGGAAACTAAAGATAAACTATTTTATCGAAACCCAACCGATTTGTACGGATAACATTTGATTATTCCTGTACCTTTGCAGTATGTTACAAAAGGCCTTAACGCAATATCTTGCTAACTTTAAAGGATTTTCTCGAGAGATTTGGATTCTAACCCTGATCACCTTTATTAATCGGGCAGGAACAATGGTTTTACCTTTTTTATCCAAATATTTAAAAGAAGATTTACACTTTGATTACAATCAATTAGGATGGATTTTGTTCTTCTATGGTTTAGGATCAATGCTGGGTTCGTGGTTGGGCGGTAAACTATCCGATAAAATTGGGTTTTACAAAATTATGGTCTTTAGTTTATTTACCAGTGGTTTGGCATTTTATGTTTTGCAATTTGTAAAATCCTTTGAGGCGTTAAGCTTTGCTATTTTTGGAATTATGGTTATAGCAGATATGTTTCGCCCTGCCATGTTTGTTTCTATTGGCACCTATGCTAAACCCGAAAATCGAACCCGTGCTTTAACGTTAGTTCGATTGGCTATCAACCTCGGATTTGCAGCAGGTCCGGCTTTGGGTGGTCTTATCATAATGGGATTAGGATATCATGGATTGTTTTGGGTCGATGGAACAACTTGCATTCTTGCCATTAGTATTTTTGCTCTGTTGGTAAAAGAGAAAAAAGCGCCTCAACTGCACCCCGATGAAAAAGCAACGCTAGAGGCCGAACGAAAATCGGTATTTACCGACGGACCCTTTTGGTTGTTCTTGTTTTGTTGTGTAATCACTGGTATTTTATTCTTTCAATTATTCACTACAATTCCTCTATACCATCGCATACAATTTGGCCTAACCGAATTGCAAACCGGTTTGTTACTTACGTTAAACGGAGTTTTGGTTTTCTTCTTGGAAATGCCAATTGTAAGTGCTGTGGAACGCAATAAAATCGATAAAGTCAAAATTGTTACCTGGGGGTGTTTCTTAATGAGTATCAGTTTGTTTTTGTTGCTAGTTGATTCTTGGGTAGGGATACTCATTGTAATGATGTTGTTTATGACCTTTGCAGAAATGTTTGCCTTTCCTTTTTCCAATTCTTTTGCTATTAGCCGAGCTCCAAAAGGACATGAAGGGCGGTACATGGCCATATTTACCATGAGCTATTCTGCTGCACATATCCTCAGTTCCAAAATTGGTATGACTCTAGTTGATTATTTTGATTACAACACCAATTGGCTGGTTATGGGAATTCTGGGACTATTGGGTACCGCTTCGGGTTATTGGGTTTATCAATTGGTGCAAAAGGAGAATGCAAAATATCCAGTAGGACCCACAACATTTGAACATCCTGCAGAGGGAGGCGAACGGGAGATATAGCAGTGTGCAGTAGGCAGTGTGCAGTAGGCAGTGTGCAGTGGACAGTGTTCAGTAGGCAGTGTTCAGTAGGCAGTAGGCAGTTGTAAATACCTTCTTTTTATGACATCAAGGGATTCAGTACCGGTATTCCATTCGGATAAAATTTGCTGTCGTAAGCTTTCAGGGTTTCCTTGGAAATAGCGTAACCATTTATTATCCGTTAGATGGAGACGAATTATTTTTATTCGTTTTAAGGTATCGGGAGCTGTCCGGAAAATAGGTGTCTCTGTAAAAGATTTTCCATCTTTATGATCGTACTGGGCGGTTAACGAACTAAAATCAATTGTAATAGCATACAATCGATCGGTATCATTATCGGGTAAAAAAGCGTCCCATCGAGCAAAACCCAGTATATAACCTTGCGTACGTTTTTCTTGAAGCGGAACTAAGCGCCATTTGCATTTGGCAGCGCGCCCCCAATGGTTGGACAAGCGATATACGCCTTGTTCTGTAAAATAATAATTACTCCCCGATTTACTGGTAAACTGTGGTTGCATAGGGCCTAGGACTCCCCTATCCACTTCCTGAAAGACACAAAAGGTATGCTTGTGAAAATTATGGCGGTTATAGCTTGTATAAGGCATAATACAAAGGTAGCTAAAGTTGTAAAAGTTTACAAAAAACGAAAAAGAACTATCATTTTTGAAATAAAAACGAGTAGTGTTCGTTAAAAAATTGTAAAAAAGGATTCGTCCAAAAAAGACTTTATCTTAAGTTTGTGGTACCTAAATAATCAATAAAAAAGAAATCAAAATGTCTGTAATTGTTCGTTTTTTTAATTGTATCGCAGTGATAACTGCAACATTGTTAGCCCATGCATTAGAAGCACAAAATGCTCCACAGCTTATTCAAGAAGCACAAGACAACATTATTATGTCTTGGAAAAAAGACACCCCAGAACAGGAAATGAAAGACGATGTGAAAGAATTAGCAGCACATGGTGTAACCGTAAAGTTTTCGGGAGTAAAACGTAATGCAACAAATGAAATCACAGCTATTAAGGTTGAATATAAAGACCGTAAAGGCAATAAAGGCGCCTTGGAATACAATCAAGAAGACCCCATCACGGAAATCGTTTTATTCAAACAAAATAACGCTATCGGGTTTGGTAATCCACCTCAAAACGATGATATTTTTGCCATCAATGATATTTTCGGTCGTTCATTAGGGGGCAATGGTTTTCGTTCGTTTCAAAAGGACTTTCAATTGGACCAAATGCCCGACATGAAACAATTTAAATTTAACTTTAATGATGGCGAAGGTTTTTCTGGCAAATCAAAAATGATCATTCAAGAAAGTGGTAAAAAACCCTTAGTTATTGAAGATGGAAAAGTAGTTGAAGGTGGTGATGATTATACCAAAGAAGAATTGGATGAAATTTTGAAAAACAATACAATGGAATTCAATGGTCCAGGTAAAATCGAAAATATGGAGTTTGATTTCCGCAATCCCGAGGGCTTAGAGCAGTTTAAAGAGCGTATGAAGACCATAAAAATCGAGATGAATAAAGACGATTCTGATGACGATTCAATAGAAAATACGCGGGCTGAAATGCAAAAAGCCAAAGAGGAAATGATAAAAGCCCGGGAAGAATTGGAAAAAGCAAAAAAAGCTTTAGAAACAGAACAGAATTCTGAAAAAAAGAAAGTAAAAAAAGGATAGCAAATAGACCACGATTTAACGTGGTCTTTTTTTATTTTTGCACAGATGACTACCCTATTTAAAATTATTGCACGTATTAACAAAGGGATACTCCCTAGTTTTACAAAACAACAGTTGGATCCCTCTAAAGCCAAAAAATGGCAATTGGCGGTATTGGCATGGCGGTATTATGTTACATCTAGATGCATTAATCAATAAGTCAACACCGCAGCAATAGGATGTGGCGTTAGTTTGTCTCGTCCGTTTAAAAATGTTAATTCCATTAGAAACGAACATTGTACAATAACTCCACCCATTTGTTGAACCAGTTGACAAACGGCATTGACTGTTCCTCCTGTGGCCAGTACGTCATCATGGATTAAAATTCGGTCACCCGGCTGTATAGCATCGGTATGAATTTCTAAGGAATCGGTACCGTATTCAAGTGAATAACTAGCCGCAAGTGTAGTATAGGGTAATTTATTCGGTTTACGAACTGGAATGAACCCAGCACCTAATCGATCAGCCAATAATGTCCCAAAAAAGAAACCCCTACTCTCGACACCGACCACTTTATCAATCGATGGGTTTTGAAGCAAATCGACCAAGCTATCAAGACATTGTGAACGTGCATTTGTATTCAAAAGTAAAGGTGTTATATCTTTAAATACAATTCCTGTTTTAGGAAAATCCTGAATATCACGAATATAGTTTTCGAGCCGCATATTTTTATAGATTTTTATATGATTCCACTTGCAAATTACACATTTATACCTATATTTGCACCCGCATTGCGCTATTGTTTTAGCACAATACTTCTTAAAATTCGGCCTCGTGGCGCAACTGAATAGCGCATCTGATTACGGCTCAGAAGGTTACAGGTTTGAATCCTGTCGAGGTCACTAATAAAACCCTTATCTATTTGATATGCAAATAGTTAGGGGTTTTCGTTTTTTGCGCGTGTCCATTTTGTGTCCATGACTAATTTCACCAACAATATACAAAGAATTTAACGTTGAAAATGGTGCTTTTTATTTTTTTAAATTAGCAAAAAAATAGTGTTTTCTAACTTAAAAAATAGCGACTTAAAACATATGGACGATTATAAACTTTTTCCAATTTTTCAACTTTTTCAATTGCAAAATCAAGAGAATTATTTTGTGAAATTTTCAAGCACAACTAATGATTCAAGAAATAATAATGGGATAAATACATTGCAAAACCTTGCATCTTATAATGGCAAATTGATCTTCAATAGTTATGTAAATGAATTTGGAAACGCAACTTACTCCTTCGATACTGATTTTAAAGCTAAAATAAATAATCCTTTTATTTATAATCAAAAACGTTTTATTCGACTACTGGATACAGAAATGTATAGCAATTCAATATTTGCTGCAATAAATCAGCTTGAAATTAATTCGCGAGCAGTTTTTTTTAATGAAATTATAAATTTAGCTTTATTAAAAAGAGGAATCTATCTGTTGGAAACGCTTTATTTCAGTAATTCTGTAAAAGATAAATGTATATTAAACTTAACTTCATTTCTTAAAACCACAAAAAAAATTCAAAACGAGCCAATAACGTTTTATTATAACCGTAAAAAAAGATTTGTCATCAACGCAAAAAACTGCATTGCTTCCGATGCTTTGGATCAATTTAATGAGCGATTGAATTATTTAATTGAACTCGACCAAAATTGTATATCAATGTTGGGCAATATCTTCAAAAAGCATATCGCATCAATACCCTTCAACTCCATTAAAAGTAGAAATACATATTTTAAAGAACTTTACTTCTATTGCTATTCCTTTATAGTTATTGACAGGAAGTACGCATTTGACAGTAGTGCCTTTAATCGAAGGAATTCCGACTTCTTTCGTAAATATGTTTTCTAAAACTGGAGAAAAAGCACCCTTACTTTTCGAATTCTCTCCTGTTTTTTTGATTGTTATTCTATTTTTCGCATCTAATTTTAGCTTATAAAAATTAATAAGTATGCGAAGAGAATTAGTAACACAAAAAGAAGCGAGTGAACACTTACGTTGCTCCGTAAAAACGATTAGCCGTAAAATTCGTTGTGGTTTTATTGAGGCTTTTAAAATGGGTAATAAAGTATTGGTTTATGCAGATACATTAACCGAAGAACATTTAAATGCAATCAAGCCAAAATTTTTTAAAAAAAGTAAACCATGAAAGTAGAATATAAAAAGTGTAATAATCCCGAATGTGACGAATGGTTTCAACCTATTAAATCGTCGAAGCGAATTTATTGTAGCAGCAAATGTAGAAATACATATAATTATAAAATTAGGCTTGCTGCCAATAATGATTTAATTCAATACAACAAAAAATTTAAAAAATTAGAAAAAATACTAACTCTACTGCTTGATGCTAACATTAATCGTTTGTCCATTGAAGATTTTAATAAATCCGAATTTAATACACTTAAACTTTCTCAAAAAATAGTGTTTTGGATTAATGGGATTGAAAAAATTGGACACAAAGTTCAATCCATTGTAATTGAAGAAATTCGAAAAGATAAACCCAATTATATTTATTTTTATAAATTTAAATCATAAAATCATGAAAACTAACTTTAGTGATCAATTACTTTCGGAAGAACTATTTGTTGAAAAATACAGTATGGAAATGTACAATCAAAAAATAAATGATTTATCACGCCAACATTATGATAATCGAAGAAACCTAATTAATTATGGGCTTGTGATTATTCTTGGCATTTTTGTATATGCGATTTACACTATCAACAAAATTGAAAAGAGTAAAGAAGTTAAAATAAACTGAAAGACGACCGCTTAATTTTAGGCAGTATTCTATGAAAAGGATTAGTAATCATAATTATAAAATCACACCCCTTTATTTTTAATTAAGTCATTTTATGGGATAGTGTTTTTATTTATAAGGAATTATTAAATTTAAATTTTTCAATTATTTCTTCAATATCTTCTTTGATAAATTCCCAATATTTTCCTCTAAAACATATGGGATTGAATTCGTCATCAGCATAACTAAAATTTGTAAAGTTTTTAATTATCAATTCCCTATCATGAGAGTAGGGATATCTTTGCTCGTGCAAGGTTAACATTTGAGCTAAATTATAATTTTCAAAAAGCTCATGTAAATCCCAAAAATCCTTTTTTCGCCCGCCTCTTTGAATCACATCGAGCTTCATGGCTATAATCTCCTCTATTGAAGCCATTTTAATAGAATCTTCAATTAAAACAGGCTGGATAAATTTATCAGTGTAAAAAATATCAAGTTTTATGGTGTTGTCTTTATTCTCTCCGATTAGATAAGACTTACCAATTCCAGGTATACTATTTGAAAAATGATCCACATATGGAAAATTTAATGTTAAATACTTTTCAATCGAATCAAAATCAATTTCACCGTAATCAACATCACTAAATAGATCGATATCAATCGATTCTCTATGGCCAATTTGAAGACTTAAAGCAGTTCCTCCAACTAATCTAAAGCCGGTAAATTCTTTTGCAGCCATTAATTGAAGTAAGCTCTTTTTCAATAAATCATTTACAGTAGTATAGTAAAGCATTCTTTACTTGTTTTTATAGATTTCATAAGGTAAAACCGATACTTGATTGAGCACATTATTTATTTTTTCTTGTCCATAAAATCGAATTAATTCTTGTTTTTCCATTTCATTGCCTCTCTCAAAAACCCTTCTAATAACAGCGCTATACTGTTTATCCCATTCTATTTTAATAATATCCGTATCCCAAAATAAAGATTTTCGTAAAATTTCTAAATTGGGTTTATTCGTTTCCTTCTTCTTTTTTTCTTCATTTATATCAAAATAAGTTTGAAGAATTACTAAAGTACCCTCTTCAAGCCCAAGTTTTTCTTCAATCTTAAGTGCCAAAGAAGTATTTAATTTACGTTTACCTTTTGTAATTGCACTTAAAGTTTGTGGATGTTCTCCAATAGATAAAGCAAAAGGTCTTTTATGAAGCGCTCTTTTTTTAAATTCACGCTCCAAAATTATCCCAGGATGGATACCCTTATATTTTTCTATGTAATTATTCATTATACAAATGTAAACAAATTTGTTTACATAGTGAAAAATACAATTTTTATTGTTTATTTTTATTGCAAAATAGTAGTTAAAAGTTTCAAATCCGAAATGAAATAGTTCAAGATAACTCTGCTCTATTCCATTTTTTTTAAGCCAGGTTAAAGAATCAAAATTATAATCTATTTCACCTTTAGCATCGTCGAAAGGATAATGCTGATATCCTTCTACACCATCATTTCCAATATATCAGCCATGCTCTACAACAAAATTGTAGTAAGATGAAGCATAAAGAAATGCAATACCGTCCTTAAGGTAATTATGTTTCTAAAGTATTTCTCCAGATTTAAAATCGACAATAATAGATATAAATTCATCAATATCTCCATCTGTGTCACCTGCTATCTCAGATGTCCATTTGAAAGGTAAATTCAGTTAGCGCGGTAATTTCTTTATACCAATCAAAGGGAATTTTAATTTTTGACATTTTTTTAATGATTCATTTATTCCTACAAATACGGCTTTTCGGATTACACCCCATTATTTCTAACTTACACACTTTTTAAGATAGTGTAGTTTATTGCATAAAAAATTCCCATAAGCAACTACTTCAACAATTGCTATTTAAAACACCTATTAAATTATTGTTTATCAATACAAATCATTAATAAATGTGATTTAAAACAATCGCATAAAATCAATTTTCATTGATTCTAATTGATTATTAGTGATTGTAATCGGTTTTGATTGATTGTTTATTGTAAAATAGTTTTTTATTTATGATTGTTAATTAATAAATTTTAAGCTTGTTTTTTGGTTCAAAAGTTATTTTTATATTGGCAATGTATTATGCAATTAAAATTTCAAATAAATAAATCGACCAGCTATGAATATTTACTTCATGGTCAAGATCTTCATATTAATTATGAAATTTCCAATTGTTTATTTGTTTTTATTATCTACCGAGAACTACACCAGCGACTTTGGTTTCATAAATTTTTAACCGGTACTTACTACATTGCTCCTTTTATACTTTTATATAATTTTTGTGTAAACAAGAAATTACCTGGCTTTCGCAATTCTGAAGCACGCGCTACTTTTTTTGAATATCCAGGCACTTCGTATCATTTCAATGAACGAAAAAGTAGCATTTGGGATTATCGTTTAAAACTAAAGTTAAATTCGGGTTCGCTTCAAAGTGTAGCTAATGTTAACTATCCTACATTTACTTTTATTGGTATTGGATTAGGGTTTTTAATTCAAACTAAAAAATTAAACATCAATCCAATAGCAGTTAAAGAAGAAAAATTTAGTCAGTCTCCGAAAATTGTAACCCCACATCTTAAAAATCACACAAATACACCTTTAAAAATAGATTCAAAAATTATAATGAATAACCCAACATGTAACCTGAATAAAAATCAGATCAATGTATCAACTCCATCCATTGATTTTAAAATAAATACAACACTAATAACTAAAGAGATAATAAACTAATTCTTGATTTATGGAAAGCACGAACAATTTAATGAACACTGATTATTACATGAACAATGCAGCTAATGTTTCGAGGTACACGCGTTTTTTATGGTGGTGTGCAGGTGCAGATGACTATTTTTTAATGCGTTCCCCAAAACAAGATCGAGTGAAATATGCGGGTATAGGCGGTATTGTTTTAGCTACAGGTTTATTAGCTGCAGTGTCGGGTGGTTTTGCTTTTTTCACAATATTCAAACCCAAAGGCGATGCGAATGATTCTGTAGTAATGACATTAGGATTGGGAATTGGCACTTTGCTATTTGCGATTATATGGGGAATTATCATTTTTAATTTAGACCGCTTTATCGTATCAAGCACCGGTAAAGGTGATGGTACCGACTCGATAACCTGGAAAGAAATTGGGCAAGCTATCCCCCGGATTATAATTGCTATCATCCTTGGATTTGCGATTTCAGCGCCACTTGAAATAAAAATTTTAGATTCTGAAATCAATTCTGAACTAAGTAAATATCAAGAAAAATATACAACGGAATTAAACGCTGATACCGACAAATTAATTAAACAAAAACAAGCTACTTTAGAAAAGGATAAAGCTGAATATGAAACTAAATTAAATACCT
>NZ_JAIXRZ010000011.1 GCF_027484945.1 Flavobacterium sp. | reverse complement strand
GATTCGCGATTACCTAAAGGAAAAACCCAAGTACAGTGATAAACCAATTGATAGCTTTATCCAAGTCATCATGATTATGCTATGGGTTTTTGGAATTGGAATTATCATTTCAGAAATCTTTTCTATTTCAACAAGTGCTTTGCTTGGGACTTTGGGAGCAGTTTCGGCTTTTATAATTTTAATTTTTAGGGATACCATTCTTGGATTTGTTGCAAGTGTTCAGGTAGCGTTAAATGATATGGTTCGAATTGGGGATTGGATCACTTTTGATAAGTATGGAGCCGATGGTGATGTAATTGAGATTAATTTAGCTACCGTTAAGGTTAGAAATTTTGACCACACTACAACGACGATTCCGACCTACAGTTTAATTTCTGATTCATTTCGCAATTGGAGAGGAATGCTCGATTCTGACGGGCGTCGAATTAAACGTTCAATTTTAATAAAATCAAAAAGTATTCGGTTTTTAAGTGATGCTGAATTGGAGGGTTTAAAACGAATTCAACTGATTACCAATTACATTGAGCAGCGTCAAATGGAAATATCAGCCTATAATTCGGCACATGGCATTGACAAAACCTTATTGGTAAACGGACGTAACATGACCAATTTTGGACTCTTTAGAACCTATATCACGGGTTATTTAGAGCAGCATCCTAGTTTAAATAAAGACATGATTTTGTTGTGCCGTCAATTACAACCTACGCCACAAGGCATGCCATTGGAAATTTATGTTTTTTCTAAAGACCAACGATTTGAGCAATACGAGTTTGTTATGGCTGATTTATTTGACCATATTATTGCTTCTGTTCCGTATTTTGATTTAGAGGTTTTTGAACTATCAACGGATTCTAAAGCAATACCTTAGTCTTTGGTATTTAATCGATCCCCAATATATTCTACTTTGGTTTTTCCGTGTGCTTTGGGTTTGCCATTTTCGTCAACGCCCACCATAGTAATTATATCGATTGTAATTATCGTTTCCCGTGTCATCATGTTTCGAACTTCACACATCATTGTTAGTGAAGTTATGCCGAATTTGACGACTTCGATTCCAATTTCAACAATATCTCCTTGACGTGCGGAACTTCTAAAATTTATTTCCGACATCAGCTTGGTGACCACCCGAGGTGTTTCTAATTGAATAATAGCGTACAGTGCTACTTCTTCATCAATCCAGGCTAATAATCGCCCTCCAAAAAGTGTACTGTTTGGATTTAAATCTTCGGGTTTTACCCATTTTCGTGTATGAAATCGCATAAAATCGGATTTATAATTTTAACCTATTGAATTAAAAAGTAAGAAAAAATTTACGTTTGTTAACTAAGTTGTTTGTAAAAATACGGAATCTTTTACTTGATATGCTTGCTAATATCCTACAAACTACTATATTTGCACTACAAAGTATAAATTTAAAAATACTATTATGAAGAAAATTACCTTGTTGGCGTTATTCCTTTTTTCATCGGTTGTTCTTAATGCACAAACGGATGAAGAAGCGATTGACACAACAGCTACTTCAGAGTACAACCGTTGGACAATTGAGGCCTCTGTTGGTCAAGCTAAAGGTGTTAGACCCTATTCCACGGGCTATTATTCAAGTGATTCGGGAAGTTTCTTAGGAAAACCTCAGGCCAATAGTTTTGCTTTAGCCGGTCGTTATATGATTAGTCCAACCTTTGGATTTAAAGGTGGTTTTCATTTTGATGAAATAAAAAATACGTCTGGTAATGCAAGTTTACCTTTTAAAATGCAACAATTTGGCGTTTCGCTTCAAGGTGTAGTTAATATGAGTCGACTTTTGGGTGTTCAGGAGTATGTTAAACGTTTTGGTTTGCTTGTACATGGAGGTTTAAAAATTGATGCGATGACTTCCAAAACCAAAAATATTATCGAAAACGATCACAATTATGGCGTAACGGAGTGGAATGGTGGTTTAGTTGTTGGAGTTACTCCTCAATACTGCATTACAAAAAAAATGGCAGTAATGTTAGATATATCGCTACAAAATAATTACCGTCAGCATTTTAACTGGGATGGGACTTATTCGGATATTTCCAACAACTTGAATGGTCAGCTAATTTCAGGAACTATAGGTCTATCCTATTCATTAGGCTCAAGTGATACTCATGGTGATTGGGAAATCATTGAAGATGAAAAATCTAAAGAAATCGAAAAATTAGGTAAACGTATTGATGATATGGAAACCTTGATGAATGATACGGATAAAGATGGTGTTCCTGATTATTTAGACCAAGAAAACAATTCAGTTGCGGGTGTTGCTGTTGACTCACGTGGTAAAATGGTTGATATTAACCGTAATGGGGTTCCTGATGAACTAGAACGATTTGTTGACAAAGCAACGAAAGATGTTTCCAAAAAATCAGAGAAAGATATGGTTGTTAATTTGGTTAACCAAGGCTATGTTTCTACCTACTTTGACACGAATAAATCAACCCCAACCAATGTGTCAACTGAGGGTATTGATTTTATGTTGACGTATTTACGTAACAATCCAAATGCGAAAATAGAAATTGTAGGACATGCTGATGAAGTTGGTGCTACTGAATTCAACAACAATTTAGCCAACAAACGTGCTGAAGCGGTAAAAGCTATTTTAATGAAGGCGGGAATCAGTGCTGATCGTTTAACAGTTGTAGTGCGTGGAGAAGATACCTCTGTTGATCCAAACTCAGAAGGTGCTAGAAAGTTAGTTCGACGAGTAACCTTCCGTATTATCAACAATTAAAAATTAAAATATTTATAATAAAATTAAAGCCTCTGTTTTTTCAGAGGCTTTTTTAGTATATTTAAAATAAAAAATGGAATCAAGAGATATTGGCTTAACTGAGTTGCGTTCGAAAAGCATTGGTAATATTACAGCAAACTCCTCTACTGAAGAAGTATTTCAAAATCAAACCCTTCGCCCTATCCTAAAATTTCAAAATGATTTGTTTGTTGAAGTTTTTCGCAATTATGCGGTTAAACAAAAAAATGTATTTTTCACATTACCACCACAAAAAAAAATGGACTACATTGAACATGTTATCCAACGCGATATTAAATTTAGAAATGCTCTTAAAGGTATGGTTATTGGTTTGTTTACTACCAAGGAATATCAAGAGTATATTCAAAATTCATCCAATTTGAACAAGCGGATGATGAACATGGTCATTGAACGTTTAAAGAGTCAGATCCAGCTTTTCGAGTATCCCTAAAAAAATGTCCCAAAACATTGTATTAGCTGATTTGAGACATACCTTTTTTAATTTCTTAAACCGATTTATTCATCGTGTTCATCTTGCTCCTGCCCTTCAAGTGCTGCACCATTAGTTGTATTAACTGCGTTGCGAATTTCGGTGTGACGTATTTCACCTCCGCTTGTTCCTGTCGCTTTTCCTAAGAATACACCTGCAATTGATAGTAATAAAGCCATAATTGAAAACCATCTAGCTTTCGCATGTTCTTTAACATTTAAAAACCAACCCAATACTGAGACTATACCTAACGCATAAAGGATAAGCGCCATTTTTTCTGCCATTTCTTCATGTTTGTGAATAATTTCATGACCTATCTGAGGAATTTCTTCTACGATTTCTTCTGCTCCTTCACCGGTCGTCATACTGGCAACAGTCGCTAAAGCTCCAATTATAAAAATAAAATAAGCGGTGTTTTGGATGGTTTTGTTTTTCATTACTATTCCTCCAACCAAAACCATAAAACCTAATAAAACGCCGATGATGGGAAAATGATTCACCACCAAGTGTAAATGTGCATCGTTCATAATTAATATTTATTTATTTAAAATTTTTCTGTTTATCCGGCTAATTGAACACCAATTAATGATCCTATTCCATAGGTAATTGCAGCTGCAGCTAAACCAAAACCTATTTGCCGAAATCCAGAATACACGATTGATTTGCCTGTAAACAACGTAATTGAAGCCCCTATTGTAAATAAACCGATAATACTAGCAAGTAAACTAAGAAGTAATGCGTTGTCACCCGAAATCATAAAAAATGGAAATAACGGAATAATCGCACCAATTGAAAACAACAAAAAAGAGGTAATAGCGGCTTCCCAAGCTGAACCTCCCAATTCATTTTTATCAATTCCTAATTCTTCCACAATTAACGAATTTAATGCTGAATCATGCGTTTCAAATGCTTTATCGGCTAACTTTTGAGCTTCATTGAGCGATAAGCCTTTGGCTTGATACAATAAAATCAATTCTTTTTTTTCTTCTTCGGGTGAAGCTTCCAATTCGGCCATTTCTAGATCAATTTGGCGTTGATGCAACTCACGCGAACTTTGAACCGAAAGCCATTCTCCCAATGCCATCGAAATAGCTCCGGCAAGCAAACCGGCCGACCCTGTAACGATAATTGTATCATTTTGAGCGGCTGCACCTGCAACACCCATCACCAAACTCATATTTGACACTAAACCATCATTTGCTCCTAAAACAGCAGCGCGTAAGGCATTGCCTCCTACCGATTTGTGTCTACTTTCAAATTTTGATAAAAATCCCCCCGATACATTTAAGGCCTGATTTGCATTAACCGCTTCTATAATTTTTAAATGATTATGCTCAAAACCTGAAAGCACGGCTCCATTTTGGCGTTTATTTTGAACAGTTGTTAGCGCCATTTGCTTTTCAACACTTGCTAAGCCACTAATTATTGAACTATACCCAAAAACTTTACCCAACCGCAACTGTAATTTCGCACTTCGAGAAGGACTCGGTATACGATAATCGGGTAGTTCTTTTTGGATTGCTTCCAGCATATGTTCGGCATGATGCACTTCAATTTGGGCAAGCGCCTCTAATACACGCTTTAAATTGAGGTCATCTTGTATTGCTGCAATACTATTGTATAAATAGGCAGTATCAACTTCTATTTGCAGTTGGGCTTTTAATCGCGATACATCCATAATTTATGGTTTAAATAAAACACAATTTCAAGTGTCGCTAGAATTCTGTTTATAGAACCCTTACGGGGTATATTAAAGGTACAAAATTTTATCTTTTTAAAGGTTGTAGAATTATATTTATTGTAAACAATAATCTTATTCAACCACTAATCACGAATCCCGTATTTAATTTTTCCATTAAACGACATCGCTATTCGGTTCGATATGAATTAAAACATGACCCAACTGTGGAATTTCATTACGAAGCGTATCTTTTAGTGTATGGGCTATATCATGACCTTGTTTTACCGAAAGGTTTGCATCTACAATAGCATGGAGATCAACATGGAATTTCATACCTGCTTTGCGAATAAAACATTTCTCTGTAGCCAAAACGCCCGGAACTTTTAACGCTTCTACTCTAATTTCACGGACTAAATCATCATAAAAATGTTCATCCATAATTTCACCCAATGCTGGTCGGAAAATAAGATAACTATTGTATAAAATGAATCCCGAAGCAAGTAATGCTGCCCAATCATCTGCTGATTCATAACCCGGTCCCATAAAAAGTGCAATACTGATTCCTAAAAATGCAGCGATAGAAGTAATTGCATCACTCCTATGGTGCCAAGCATCTGCTTTTAATGAAGAGCTATGGGTTTCTTTACTTTTGGTTAAAACGACGCGAAAAGCTATTTCTTTCCAAAGAATTATTGCGCCCAATACAACCAGCGTAAAAGGATGTGGCAATGCATGAGGAATGAAAATGTTTTGAATACTTTCATAGGCAATAATTCCCGCCGCAATGACCAAAAAAGCAACCACTATAAAGGTAACTAAGGGTTCGATGCGTCCATGCCCATAGGGATGATTTTCATCAGCTGGGCGGTTAGCGTATTTAAGTCCGAGCAGCACCAAAAAAGAAGCAAATATATCTGTAGTAGACTCAATAGCATCGGCAATTAACGCATAGGAGTTTCCGAATATTCCTGCACCACCTTTTAATACAGCCAATGCTACATTACTGGCTATACTAAAGTACGTTGTTTTAACAGCTGTTTCGTTATGTTGAGTCATTTAATTGTACCGTTGATTACTCAAGATTTTATTGTGCAAATTTAGATTTTTAACTTTGAATTTTTCAAAATAGTTCATTTGTCCTATCGCTCTAGCCCAAGTAACGATTGTTTTGGGCAATTTAGTAACGGGACATTTTAAACTCAATAGTTGTTTAGCGTGTATATTACCACTACCCTTTTAAAAAGGATGGTTGCTTAAAAATAAGTTCTTATTATTTATGCTAAACTCAATCATTTTGTTAATTTTATCTTAATAAATTTTATACTACTCATTCATGCATTTCTTTTCCTTACGGGCTCCATTTTTCCAATTGTTACGATTATTTATTATTGCTAGTTTTCTTTTACGTATTCTTCTATTATTTCATCCTATCACACAATCTCATTTTAATTTTGGGGATTATTTTTCGATTTTCTTTTTTGGTTTTTGTAATGATATACTTGTGTTTTATGTTGTATCAGGTTTCTTGTGGATGTATTTACTTACGTTAACGCATTCAAAATTCAATAAACCAAAAGGATATATCATTTTAGGAGTATTAATTGCTTTATTGATTTATATTGCTTCGGGTCAATCTATTTTATCTGAATATGGTGGCTCACTACCCGAAATCGGCTTAGCCTTCATCGGTTTGAAAACCTTACTTTTTGCTCTATTGTTTATTTTGCCGCAATACCGAATGAGAATCCGATTTTGGTTATATTCATTTACCATTTTTCTATTTGTATTGTTGATTATTCAAAATACAATAAGTGAGTTTTTTTTCTGGAATGAATTTGGTGTTCGCTACAATTTTATTGCTGTCGATTACCTGATTTATACTAATGAAGTTATCGGCAACATCATGGAGTCTTATCCTGTGATTCCTCTATTTTCGGGTGTCGGAATAGTTGTTTTACTAACAACGTATTATATTGTAAAACAAACTAAAGGGTACCTAGAAGCGCTACCAAATTTTAAAACAAAATTGCTCTCGGGCGGGGTATATCTCGGAGGTTTTGCTTTAGTCTTATTTTTACTTCCAATTGGTGCAACATTAGAAAATTCATCCAATGTTTTTACGAATGAATTACAAGCAAACGGATTGTATAAATTCTATGGAGCATTTATGAAAAGTGAATTGGATTTTAAGAAGTTTTATAAAACCCTACCCAACCAAGAGGCCTTGGCTTTAATTCAGCAACAAATCAATAGTTTTCAACCCGGACATTTTCATAAAATTCAATCTGATGCTCCCGAAAAAAGGAAAAATGTGGTATTGATTACCATTGAAAGTTATAGTGCCGATTTTATGAAACACTATGGTAATACGCAAAATATCACCCCTTTTCTTGACGATTTGTGTGAGAAATCAATGTTCTTTACTAATCTGTATGCCGTTGGCAATCGCACCGTTCGTGGTTTAGAATCGGTGACCTTATGTTTGCCTCCTTCACCTGGTGAGAGTGTTGTCAAAAGAAAAGACAATAAAAACAAGTTCAGTACGGGTAGCGTATTTGCTTCCAAAGGGTATGCCGTTAAGTATTTATACGGAGGTGATGCGTATTTTGACAATATGGATGATTTTTTTAAAGGCAATGGTTATGAAATTATCGATAAAAAAACATTCCAACCCAATGAAATCTCTTTTTCTAATATATGGGGCGTTTGTGATGAAGATATGGCTAAAAAAGCAATCACCTTGATGAACGCAGAAGCAAAGTCGGGCACTCCTTTTTTTAATCATTGGATGACCGTTAGTAACCACCGTCCCTTTACGTATCCTGAAGGAAAAATCGATATTGACAGTCATTCAAAATCTCGAGAAGGGGGTGTTAAGTATACCGATTTTGCATTGCATCAATTTTTTAAAATGGCTCAACAACAATCGTGGTTTAAAAATACGGTTTTTGTTATTGTTGCCGATCATTGTGCTTCAAGTTCTGGAAAAACAGAATTACCACTTCATAAATACCGTATTCCGGCTATGATTTATGCGCCTGGATTTATTACTCCACAAAAGGTAAATAAATTGGTGT
Source organism: Flavobacterium sp. (assembly GCF_027484945.1). Taxonomy (GTDB): domain Bacteria; phylum Bacteroidota; class Bacteroidia; order Flavobacteriales; family Flavobacteriaceae; genus Flavobacterium. The sequence continues at coordinate 9,263 of NZ_JAIXRZ010000011.1, read as the reverse complement.
CACAAATAGACTTGATGCCGACATTATTTGGGCTATTGGATTTTGATTACGAAAGTAAATTTTTGGGGCAAGATGTATTTTCTTCCTCTTATAAAGAACGGGCTTTGATCGCAACTTATCAAGATTTGGGGTTAATCAAAAACCATCGATTAACTATTATTTCACCAAAACAAAAAGTGCAACAATTTGACTTGAAAATCCACCCAACAGCTGGTATTCCCCTCGCCTTTCAGGAAAATTTTGAGGAAATACCGGTGCATAAAGTTGATGCTAAATTAGTTAAGGAAACCATTGCCTATTATCAAATTACGGCCAATTTATTAGAAAATAAACAGTACCAGAAGAAAGGATTAAAGTAAGCCGTTGTATTTTCGGATAAACCATTCGGTGGCGAAAAGTGCACAAATAAAAAGCAATAGCCATTTCCAGTCAATCAAAGGTGTTTTTTTCTGAATTGCTTTTTCAATCGCTTGATAGGCCTGATCATTAATAAGTGTTTTAACCAGTTGTTCTATTTGATTGGGAACAAAGATTTTCCCTTGGGTGTGTTTCGCCAATTGTTTTAATTTGGTGATATCGGCATTGACAAATTGTTTCTCAATAGCAAAATCCAATAGCTCAAAATTTCCTGTATAGGTAGAATTTGAATTGAGTTCGCGAACGGTGAACGAATATTTACCTGGATTTAGACCATCTAAATTAACTTTAAAATTATTTGAACTTCGCACTAAATCGTATTGCTTTCTCTTTTTTGTTTGGTTGTTCATGATGGAAATTTCCAAACGTGCCTTCTCGTCCAATTCGTAATTTTTATTAAAATACTGAGCTGTAATTTCAATTGCCTCACCCGAATTATAAAAGCGCTCATGATTGACAATGAGTGATTTCCGACTCTCGTTGACGGCTAAATATTGTATTGTTTTATCTAAAAACTGATCAAATTTTTCAAATGATTTTTGTTCAACAAACGAATACGACCGCCACTTCCAAATATTTTCTCCCAATAACAATGCTGAGCGTTTTCCGTTATCGTTGGCAAATATCCACAACGGTTGGCCCGTTTCTATCCCTTGAACGCGTAATTCTAATAGTACATCGGCTCTTTGTTTAAGCGAAATAGTTCCATATGGATTTTCTAACGGGGGAAAGTTTTCAAATCCAATATTATCTATCGCAAAAATTGAAAAGTCAGGGTTGAAACGCGCTAAATAATTTTCCTTTTGATTGGACATCGAACAATTAATAACCGATTGGAATTGATTCAATAAGCCAAAATCGGTTGCATTTCCTGTGATAATAAAGGTAGACAGCCCTAAAGATTTATTGGCTTCAAATACGGTTTTAAACCGGGAATTGGGTTGGTACAATACCAATACATTATACTTTTTTAAATCACTTACTTGATTGGGTTTTAGCAAGGTTACTTTTCGTTGGGCATTGGATTCTATACTGCGTTTCAAAGCACCTAAATCAGGATGTGGCATATCTGAAATCAGTGCGACTTCTGTTTTTTGATCGATAATTTCAACTGCAAATTTTTTAGTATTATTATAGGTGTTTTTTTCCGATTCAGCAGTAGTGAGCGTTGCAGTGTATAGTTGCAATCCAACGCGGTTTGCAGGTAAAATAACAGGGATAACTTGGGCGCGTTTGTCGACTGAAAATTGTAAATTTTGTTTAAACAATACCGTTGTTCCATTTTTAATTGTAAAGACTGAAGAAATCGGCTTAGTTCCTGTGTAATTTAAAAATACTTCTGCTGGAAATTGATTTTTATGGAAAGCGTATTTGTTTACATTAACTTGAGAAATCCGCAAATCCATATATTGGGTAGTATCGCCAACAATTAATGGGAATACCTTATGGTCGGGTTGAAATTCAAACACAAAATCTGCCCCTGAAGTTTGATTTCCATCACTAACTAATACCGTAGCATAGGGAGAATTTTTATGGAGGGCATTGACCTGTACTCCTACTTTGTCAATTTGCGAAACGTTGCCCTTAAAGTTTATTTCTTTTTCGGAATTTAAAACTCGAAAATCGCGATCAAATGCATAGGATTGCACCTCAAATTTATCAAGCAATTGATCATTTTCAATCAAATTTTTGTAAACATTACGCGTTGTTTCCCCTGCTTTTAAATCGGCTATCGATGCGGAATTATCTACAACTAGGGCTAAGGTTGGCTTAATTGTTTCATAGGTAGTCCGACTAATAATTGGATTAATTATTAATACTAGAATTCCAAAAACGGCTAGAAAACGCAAAAAAGCCAATACTACCGTTATTGTACTCGTAGTTTTGGCTTTAAAATAATAATGAAAATACGATAAACATCCTGCTGCAAGTAAAGCAAGTAGTATCAAAATAACCGTGTTTATCGTCATATATAAAATAAATTATGTTAGGTTAGCATTCCACCATCAACATTCATAACTTGTCCAGTGACATATGCGCTCAATTCAGAGGCTAAAAACAAACAAGCATTTGCCACATCTTCTGGAGTTCCACCGCGTTTTAAAGGAATACTATCTCTCCATCCTTGAACAACATCTTCGTTTAATTTTGCAGTCATTTCTGTTTCAATAAATCCAGGTGCAATAGCATTGCAACGAATATTTCGCGAACCCAGCTCAAGGGCTACTGATTTTGTAAAACCAATCATACCGGCCTTAGAAGCCGAATAGTTGGCCTGACCAGCATTTCCTTTAACACCTACTACACTACTCATATTGACAATTGACCCTTTCCGATTTTTCAACATAATTTTTTGAACTGCTTTGGTCATGTTGAATACCGATTTTAAGTTGATTTCGATTACGTTATCAAAATCTTCCTCACTCATGCGCATTAATAAATTATCTTTTGTAATTCCAGCATTATTGATTAAAATATCTACGGTTCCAAATTCTGCAATAACCGCATCAACCAATTCTTGTGCTTCATCAAATAGAGCCGCATTCGATTGATAACTTTTTGCTTTTACTCCTAATGCCGTTAATTCCTTTTCTAAAACCATTGCCGACTCGGCAGATGAACTATATGTAAATGCTACTTGAGCTCCATGTTGCGCAAAAACTCGAGCAATTCCACTACCGATTCCGCGACTTGCTCCTGTAATAATTGCCACTTTTCCTTCTAATAATTTCATATTGGATTAATTTAGTTAATCGATAAACAAAGTTCCAAATATAGCGAATTATTTAGCGTTGGAAAAAATCTTTAACGCCTACTAAACCTTTTTGTTCTAATTTAGTCCAATACTAAAATGACGTTTTTGAAATTCAATGCAAAACGAGTAGAAGATTTGTACAACCGTTATGGAGCAATGGTTTACAATTTAGCTTTGAATTATGTTCAGAATGTTGAAGATGCTGAAGAAATTACACAAGATGTTTTTCTAGCGGTGTTTGAAAACCTAGATTCTTTTCAAAAACAATCCTCTCATAAAACTTGGATTTACCGCATTACAATTAACAAATCTTTGGATTATATTAAATTCAAAAACAGTAAAAAACGTTGGTTTCAGTTTGGAACTAAAATGGATTCGGAAATTGTTTTTCCAAGATTGTCCGACTTTAATCATCCAGGAGTTATGTTGGAACAAAAAGAAGCTGTAGTGCAACTTTTTAATGCGATAAACTCACTCCCTCAGAATCAAAAAACCGCTTTATTGCTTTCAAAAATGGATGGACTTTCAAATTCAGAAATTGCTGTCGTAATGGAAATAACCCTAAGTGCCGTAGAATCTCTTGTATTTCGTGCGAAAGCATCTTTAAAAGAAAAACTTGAAAAAAATAAGCACGATTTGCAAGAACCCAATTAAACTTTCGTCTAATATCATATGAATACTAATTTATCCCCCGATTCATGGGAACATTCGCTTTTATTCGTTCACAAAGCGACTCCTAGTACCCAATTGATTGACCAAATTCAAGATACGCTTCATGCGCGTGAGAAGCTTTCCAGTTTTACAGTAATGCTTATTGCGGCTTCAATGATTGTACTTGTTTCGGTTAATCTATTTGTATTGCAAAATAAACCAATCAAAAACGAATCTGCGAACGCTATTTACGGGGCAATAATTCAATCGAATCAATTGTATTACTAATGAAAAAGATAACAGTTTTAACCCTTGCCATTGTTGCGTTGCTTCTTGTTAATATGGTTACGCTTGTTTTTCTATTTTTTGGCTCATCGCATTCCGATCGAATACTTCGACCTGACTTAAAGCAACGTTTTCAACCGAAAGCAATAATTATAAAAGAATTAAATCTAAATGCACAACAAGTAAAAAGTTATGAGCATTTAATTGCAAATCACCGAGCCACTATCGATAGTTTGGATCAAATAATTCGGAATAATAAAAGGGAATTGTATCAAAATCTAGCAAATAACGATGGTGATACTGCAGATTCGGTTTTAATCAACAAAATTAACCATGTACAAAAACAAATTGAAATTACGCATTATAACCATTTTCTAGGAATCAAAAAAATATGCAATTCCAATCAAATAGATAAATACAAATTACTAACAACTCAACTAAACCATCTATTTAGTCGACCACCCCACCCCCATCATGCGCAATAGTTGGATTTCAATACTGCTGCTATTTTTTGCTACTCAACTTCTATTGGGGCAGTCCAAAGATGAAAAGAAGTTGAATATCGCATTTTATTTTCAAAAGCAAAAACTTGAAAAAGGCAAGTATTATCGATCTATTCAGGGTGATACACTTTCGTTTGACAAGGTTAAATGCTACTTTTCAGAAATAACATGGCTTCAAGATGATGGTGATACTATCGCTCAACAAAAATATCCTCAATTAGTGGATTGGGAAGCACCACCATCACTAGCAATACCTGATGCGCTAATTAAAAATGGATCCGGTTTTTTACAATTTACTGTCGGGGTGCCTTATGCATATAATGTAAATGGTGTATTTGAGGGAGATTTAGATCCCGTAAAAGGCATGTATTGGGCCTGGCAAAGCGGTTTTATATTTGTAAAAATTGAAGGGAAATCACCCAATTGTACGACCTATAAAAACCAATTTCTGTTTCATCTTGGTGGATTTTCAGCTGAAACTAATGCACTTACAAGAGTAAATTTACCGGTAACTTTTAATTCAAGTCAATTATCAATAGACTTATTCTATTTATTTGATAATATAAAAGTTAGAAAGACAAACGCAGTGATGTCTCCGAGTGCTGAAGCAGTACAATTGGCAAATTATTTCAAAACCGGAATAGCAATACAATGAAAGTGGTTTGGAGCCTTTTAGTTTGTTCGTTGTTTTTGGGATTTGCTTCATTCCAAAACAAACCGCAACCCTATTATTTCTCAATTCCCGAAGGGTGGCCAAAACCCCATTATAACTTTGCAAATAATCCTTTAACACTTGAAGGTATTGCATTGGGGCGGCATTTGTTTTACGACCCCTTGTTATCCCGAAATCAAACAGTATCTTGTGCGAGTTGTCATTTACAAGCAACGGGGTTTGCTCATGTAGATCATGAATTGAGTCATGGAATCGATAATCGAATTGGTACTCGAAATGCTATGGCTTTAATTAATTTAGCTTGGAATACTTCTTTCATGTGGGATGGTGGGATTAACCACTTGGATGTACAAAGTTTGGCCCCAATTACGCATCCTGCAGAAATGGATGCCTCTTTGGAAGAGGTGATTGAACGTTTGCAAAAAAATGAAAAATACAAGCGGCTTTTTGAAAGCGCGTTTCCAGGAAAAACAATTTCAAGTCCGCTGCTTTTCAAAGCCTTGAGTCAGTTTATGGTTACCTTAGTGAGTTCAAATTCTAAATATGACCAACAAAAGCGAGGCGAATATCATTTTACTCCATCGGAAGCCAAAGGGTATTTAGTATTCCAAAATCACTGTGGAAGTTGTCATCGCGAGCCCTTATTCAGTAGTACTAGTTTTGAAAATAACGGATTAGCACTTAATCCAGAATTAAAAGATTTTGGACGTATGAAAATCACAAATCAAATGGAAGACTCCCTTCTTTTTCGGGTACCAACGTTACGTAATATTCAATTTACTTTTCCTTACATGCATGATGGTCGTTTTCAAAATTTAAATCAAGTCATTAAGCACTATAATTCGGGAATTGACGCGCATCAGTATGTTTCAAAACAGTTAAAAGAACCAATGCATTTAACGGATAAAGACCGCGTAGATTTAGAGTCGTTTTTACGAACGTTATCGGACCAATCATTTTTACAAAATAAAAAATACCAATTCCCGAAAGATTCTTTTTAATCGTTGCAAGATTTAAATTAAACCTTCGTCTAAAACTATAATCAAACTATGACCATGAAAAAACTATTTTTATTCCTCATTGGTGGTTCGGCACTATATGCACAGACCAATCCAGCCATAACCCAATGGATGCAAAACACAACCAATATTATGGGTAGACATTATGTTTCCGGCAATCCAACACCCATTGCAGATAATGTTTTGGCTAATGTTCAATCTGTGAAGTATTCGGCCAATTCGGTATATGTCACTACACATGGAATTCCAGCTTATATTACAGGCCCATTTTTGGATGGTAATCCTTCTTTGGCAACCGACCAAAACGCAATTTATAAATTACCCTTGAATCCGGTTCAAAATTCGGGAACCCCAACGGCAACAACAGGAGGAAATATTGGGATTTTTATAAATGGTGTTTCCTTATTTGATTACAGAGATGGTGTAGCATGGAATAATACGACTCAAGCTTTGTGTGGAGGACCTGGAAATCCTCCATGTCCAGGGGGTCCAACGGCTACACAAGCTTGGAATCGCGATGCAATTCCTGCGGAAAAAGGAGGTTTTGATTGTAATAAAGCACATCCTGCTATGGGTAATTACCACCACCACCAAAACCCTAGTGCTTTTAATTTGGATTTGCAAGTAATCTCAACGATCTGTAACACTTATCCTGCCGATGGTTTATATGTAATAAATACCAATACCCATTCTCCTTTAATTGGTTTTGCTTATGATGGTTTTCCAATTTATGGGGCCTATGCCTATACCAATACCGATGGTAGCGGAGGAATTTCTAGAATGAAGTCGAGTTATCAATTAAAAAATCAGACTACCCGAACCAATGGACCTGCTGTAAATGCTACTTATTATAACGGATATTTTCGTGAAGATTATGAATATGTCTCCCATCCTAATGACCCCAGTTATTTGGATGAACACAACGGTCGTTTTTGTATAACCCCTGAATACCCCAATGGTATTTACTGCTATTTTGCAACTGTTGATGCAAACCACAACTCTGCCTATCCCTATATAGTAGGGCCTACTTTTTATGGAGTAAAGAGTGGTATAAAAGTAACGTCAATTACCGAATCCACTACAACCTACACTGCGCCGCTATCTTTAAACGAAAATACAGCATCTAATTTTAATCTAATAATTGCTCCCGATCCGGCGCAAGATTTCATCGCAATACAAACCGAAATCACAAATGAAAATTTTGAAGTAATTCTTGTAGACGAATTAGGGAAAACTGTAAAATCAGGACAATTGCTTCAAGGTAGCACACTCTGCATTTTGGAAACTGACGGGCTTTATAACGGTGTATATTTTGTGAAAGTTCGTTCCAGTTCTTTAGAAAAAGCATTTAAGGTTATCATCGAAAAATAAATTTATTCTAAATTATTTACTATGCGTAAAATAATAGTTCTTGGGTTGATTGGAAGTTTGCTAATTTCATGTCAAAAGAATGAAGAATATATTGCTGTTGATCCTTTTGCTGCAATTAAAGCAACTTTTGGAACTAACCTAAACATGGCACAACTCGCTAATTATGCCAATCAACCGATTCCTAGCTATATTACTAAGTTTAATGGCACTAATAATCCAATTACGGACAAAGGGGCTACTTTAGGAAGAGTATTGTTTTATGATAAAAAACTTTCATCCAACAATACGATTTCATGTGCAAGTTGCCATATTCAATCCAATGCATTTAGTGATACAAATGTTGCAAGTAATGGAGTTAATGGTACAACCGAACGTCATGCAATGCGTTTGGTTAATTCAAGGTTTTCAATAGAATCTAAATTTTTCTGGGACGAACGTGCACCTACGTTAGAAGCACAAACAACAATGCCCATTCGCAATCATGGTGAAATGGGATACAGTGGTACCAATGGTGATGAAGATTTTTCAGCGTTACTTACAAAATTAAGTGCGGTTGCATATTATAAAGAACTTTTTCAATTTGTGTATGGTTCAACTGAAATTACAGAAGCAAAAATTCAAAATGCATTAGCTCAGTTTATTCGAAGTATTCAATCTTTTGATTCGAAATATGACATAGGAAGAGCGCTTGCAGGTTCAGATAATGGTCCTTTTTCTAATTTCACAGCAGTTGAAAATCAAGGGAAAAATTTATTTTTAACCCCTCCTATTTTTGATGCAACAGGAAATCGAACCGGCGGTGGACTTGGTTGCAATGGCTGTCACAATGCCCCAGAATTTGATATTGATCCAAATACTTTAAATAATGGGATTGGCGGTTCAATAAATGGAGGTCCTGACAATAGTGTTACCCGAGCACCAAGTCTGCGCGATCTTGTTCGCAATGACGGGACAACTAACGGTCCAATGATGCATACGGGTGTAATTACATCACTTCAAGCGGTTGTTGGCCACTATGGAAATCTTACTGCTGCAGCGCTCAATAATACCAATCTTGACCCACGGTTAAAGCCCAATGGATTTGGTCAACAATTGCATTTAAATGCACAAGAAGTCAATGCAATGATTGCATTTTTAAAAACGTTATCGGGAACATCATTGTATACGGATGTTAAGTGGTCGAATCCGTTTCCAAACTAAAAATAAATTGTGAAAATCCTTTGACAATAAAATAAAAAAGTCCCACAATTGTGGGACTTTTTATAGGATAAAATTAATCGTTAACCTATAACTTCTTTTACTTTTTTACCTATTTCTGCTGGTGAATCAACAACATGTATTCCACATTCTCTCATGATAGCTTTCTTAGCGGCAGCAGTATCATCAGAACCTCCTACTATTGCACCTGCATGTCCCATTGTACGTCCTTTAGGAGCTGTTTCACCTGCGATAAAACCTACTACAGGTTTACGATTTCCATCCGCTTTAATCCAACGGGCTGCATCTCCTTCTAACTGACCACCAATTTCACCAATCATAATGATGCATTCTGTCTCAGGATCGTTCATTAATAATTCAACTGCTTCTTT
>NZ_JAIXRZ010000029.1 GCF_027484945.1 Flavobacterium sp. | reverse complement strand
CCAAGCACCTGAGAAACCATCAGCATAATCTGTAGTGTCATCAAAGTTGTTTGTATATGGACAAGTAGCAGCTAAATATAATGAGAAAGGACCTACCCATGCACTTTGGTCAGCACCACAGTTTGCACGAACATAATAATCCAAATCACCAGAAGTTGGTGTTAAACCTGTTAAAGCTAAAGAAGTTCCATTTGCTACAGCTGTTGTACCCGCTCCAGCAGTAAATCCGAAAGCACCGTATTCAACATCATATGAATTTGGATTACTTAAAGAAGCAGCCCAAGATAATGTAGCCGAATTAACAGTTAAATTTGAAGGATCATTAACATTAGTAGCATTCAAACGGATACATGGAACCGCTTCGAAAGTTACGTCAAAATCAAATGATGCATCTCCCCAACGGTCATCCCAATATATGTAATACAGAGTACCTGCAGTAACTGGAATTGTCAATGTAGTTAAATAATTTGTAGCATCCACATCATCACTTCCTGCATAACAAGCAAGTGTAGTACAAGTTCCAGTTAAAATAGATAAACGTGTATCTATTGTAGCAGGATCATTTTGTGGTAAATCTGAAGTAATGGTTAATTCACCATTAGCCGCTGCAGTATACGAATACCAAATAGCATTAGGGTTAGCTACCGCTCCATTAGGAGCACAAGTACCGATGTACGTTCCTGTAATTTGAGGACACGTTGTTGTAGATCCGGCGGTAAGTGGTAAAGCAGTAGCACAAGTTAACTGTGCGTTAGCCACAAAACCTCCAAAAGCTAAAATTGAAAGTAATAATTTTTTCATATAATTAATTTAAAGTTTTCGAATTCACAAATTTATAAATAAAAATGAATTAAAAAAATATTTTATTCATTTTCCCATTTGCCTACTACACTTGTAGCCAAAGCATTTCCTAAAACATTTGTTGCGCTTCGAAACATATCACAAAAATGATCAATTGGAAGTATCAATGCGATTCCCTCAATTGGGATATTAAACATGCCGCATGTTGCAGCAACAACAACTAAACTTGCCCTTGGAACGCCAGCAATACCTTTACTAGTTAACATTAAAACAAGTAGCATTGTTAATTGCGTGGGTAGATCCAATTGAATTCCCGAAGCTTGAGCAATGAAAATACTAGCAAAAGTCATATACATCATACTACCATCGAGATTAAACGAATAACCCAGGGGCAACATAAAGGAAACTATTCGATCTTTTACGCCAAAGCGCTCCAATTCTTCGGTCAATTTTGGAAAAACAGCTTCGCTACTCGTGGTTCCAAAAGCAATTGCAAGCGGAGAAACAATGCGTTGAAGTAGTTCTTTGAGCTGCGAACGTAAAAACAAATAACCTACAACTAATAAAACAACCCACAAAGAGCCAATTCCAACTAAAAAAGCTCCTAAAAATTTGGTATAGGTAACCAATAGTACACTTAAATCTTTCGTTGCAAAAACAGCGGCAATCGCACCAAAAACACCATATGGAGCAAATTTCATCACATAATTCACCATTTTTAAAATGATGTGTGCAATTTTATCAAGCACTTTAATTACCGGTTCGGTATAGCTTCCCATTGAGGCAGCGGCTAGACCGAAAAAGATCGAAAAAACAACGATTTGAAGTATTTCATTGGTAGCCATTGCTTCAAAAACACTTTTGGGAATAATATGTTCCACAAAATGCTGTGCCGAAAAGTCTTGAGTTTTTTCGGTTACTTCTTTAGCTGCTGAAGGGTCAATATCAATTAATTGCAAACCTACTCCGGGTTCGAAAAAATTAATCCAAAACATACCAATAAGTAAGGATATAAGCGAAGCCGAAAAAAACCATCCCAAAGCCCTTCCTCCTATCCGCCCCACCGATTTTAAGTCGCCCAATTTGGCTATACCAACCACTAATGTTGTAAATACCAAAGGCGCAATTATCATTTGAACCAAACGAATAAATAGTGTTGCTAATAGTTTACTATAACCACTAAACGTTATCGCAAATTCTTTAGACGAATTGTCATGAATAATCACTCCTGTAAGTATTCCCAACAGTAAGGCAATAAAGATTTGAACGGTTAGATTTCCTAATCCTATTTTTTTAATTTTTTTCATTTTTTTAGTTGTTTTGATAAGCATTGTTTCGCAAATAACAGTCGGCCAAAACTATGGCAGCCATTGCTTCAACGATCGGAACAGCGCGAGGCACTACGCAAGGATCATGACGGCCTTCTCCATGTTGAATATGAATTTTGCCATCCTTAGAAAGAACTTCTTGTTCTTTGATTAGTGTAGCAACGGGTTTAAATGCTACGCGAAAATAAATATCCATTCCGTTAGAAATTCCACCTTGAATCCCCCCAGATAAATTAGTTTGGGTAGTGCCATTCGTATTGTAAAGATCGTTATGCGCGCTGCCTCGCATTTGAGCACCACAAAAACCACTGCCGTATTCAAATCCTTTTACTGCATTAATTGATAACATGGCTTTTCCTAATTGGGCATGCAACTTATCAAAAACAGGATCACCCCAGCCCGTGGGTACATTTTGAATCACACATGTAACCGTACCCCCTATGGTATCACCTTCTTTGCGAATCTGTCGAATTAAGTCTTCCATCTCCGCAGCGGTATCTGGATCTGGACAACGCACCGGATTGGATTCAATTTTAGAAAAATCAACTGCTTGATAGGGTTTTTCCATAAAAATAGGTCCAACCGAGGATACAAACGCATTAATTTTCACATGCGAAAGCAACTGCTTAGCAATTGCACCTGCAACCACCCAAGATGCTGTTTCACGTGCCGAACTTCGGCCACCTCCACGGTAATCACGAAAACCATATTTTTGATCATATACATAATCGGCATGACTTGGACGGTAGGTGTCTTTATTCGAACTATAGTCGGCTGATTTTTGATTGGTGTTGCGTATGATAAATCCAATAGGCATACCGGTAGTTTTGCCTTCAAAGATACCCGATAAAAACTGAACTTCATCCGCTTCTTTGCGTTGAGATACTAGTGCAGATTGCCCTGGTTTCCGACGGTCCATTTCGTATTGAATCATCGTATAATCGATTGCAATCCCAGCAGGACAGCCCTCAATAATTCCACCAATTGCCTCACCATGCGATTCGCCAAAGGTGCTCAATTTAAATAGTGTCCCCAATTGATTTCCAGCCATAAAACAGTAGTTTCAACAAATATAAAATATAATTTTTCGTTTCGTTCAGATGTGCTGTAAATAATACACAAATGCCCGCAAGTTTTCTTAGACATAATTAAAATCTATGGCTAACCCATGAGTATGATTCATTGAAAATCAACAATTAATTGGAAGGGGTAATAATTTCAATTGGTTTCTTGCTTTTGATACGCAATACGAAGTTTGGTGTGGTCATTACCGTTGTGGCAATTCCTTTGGGCGGAATTTCTTTGATAATAACTTCGACTTTATCTTTTACTATTTTTACTTTTTCTACTTTAATAGTCCAACCACCTGAGGATTTTTCACCTAGATTCACTAATATAAAATTACAGGTTTGAATATCGGATTTATTTAAATACGGGCTAATTATTGGATCCTTTAACAACATTTGAAACTCACTTTCTTCGGTGATTATTTCATAAAATTGAAACGTTGCCCCATCTTGTTCTCGGCTATATAAAATATCATAAGAAGTAAAAGAAGATTCGGGTGGCTTAACCGAAGAACAGGCACAAAAGATTATTGTAAAAAGAAAAAGTATAATTTTTTTCATTGGTTTTATTTTAGTGCATTGGCATACAATTCTTCATACATCGGAAGTACAAATGCAATGTCAAATTTTTGTGCAACTTTAAGCGCATTACTTTTAAACGTTGAAAGTGTCTCTTTAGCACTAAGTATAGTAATCGCTTTTTCAGCCATTGTATCGATAGCTCCTACATCAGCCATGAATCCCGATTCACCTTCTACATTTACTTCGGGCAAACCACCCGAATTAGTTGAAATCACGGGCACACCCCAAGCCATCGCTTCCAAAGCCGCTAGTCCGAAACTTTCGGTCTCAGAGGGTAGTAAAAACAAATCAGAATACGATAAAATACTGTCAATTTCTGAGCTGTTTCCAAAAAAAATAACCTTATCCGAAATACCCAATTCTTCACACAAATACTCTGCTTTTACACGTTCGGGGCCATCGCCAACCATCATGAGCTTTGCGGGTATTTTTTGTTGAATTTTGTAAAATATTTTAACAACATCGGGGATGCGTTTTACTTTTCTGAAATTACTTATATGTGTAATAATTCGCTCTTCTTTATCAGCCATGACAGAGCGTTGGCAGGCAATGTGCGATTCGTTACGGTATTTATCCAATTCAATAAAATTTGGAATTACATGAATCTCCTTTTTGATATCAAATAAGCGGTAGGTTTCTTCTTTCAAATCGTTTGAAACCGCAGTAACGACATCCGATTGATTAATACTAAAACTGACCGCAGTTTTGTAATTGGGATGATTTCCAACCAAAGTGATATCCGTTCCGTGCAGCGTAGTCACCATTGGTATTGAAATGCCTTGTTCTTTCAGCATTTGCTTAGCCATATAACCCGCATAAGCATGCGGAATGGCATAATGAACATGCAATAATTCGATTTTATGTAAGGTTACCATATCGACCAATTTGCTCGATAATGCTAGTTCATAGGGTTGATAATGAAATAAAGGGTATTCGGGGACATTTACTTCGTGATAAAAAACGTTGGAGTTCAATAAAGCTAATCGTACAGGCTGACGGTAGGTTATAAAATGTATTTCATGTCCACGTCGGGCCAATTCTAAACCTAATTCTGTAGCGATAACACCGCTTCCTCCAAATGTTGGGTAACAAACAATAGCAATTTTCATAATTTTTTGCATCAATTCCTCGATTCCCAAAGGTAAAAATACAACCACACAAATACAGTGTAAGTTTCCTTTAAATGAAATGGAATTGATTCTACGAAATTACGGAAAAATGGTCAAGTAAGGCATGGCAACTATAAAATAACTAGCGATCTAAAATCGCTTCTTGAATTATCTTTTGAATTTCTTCTCGAATGTTTTCTTTCGCTAATTTATTGGGAAGATTTGAATCGGGAAATGTTCGATTGGATAAAAAGACATACACAATTTCGGTAGTTGGATCTGCCCAAGCCATCGTACCAGTAAATCCGGTATGGCCAAAACTTTCTGATGAAACGCATCCGCAAGTTGGACCTTCTTTACCTAATTGCGGTTTATCAAATCCCAATCCTCTTCGATTTCCTTCAGTGCTGTAATAGCGGGTGTTGAAAATGTCAAACGTTTCGGGTTTAAAGTATTGTATTCCACCGTAACTTCCTTTTTGGAGATACAGCTGCATCATTTTGGCAACATCCATACTATTAGAAAAAATACCCGCATGGCCAGCCACTCCACCTTGCATAGCAGCCGCCATATCATGGACATAACCCCTCAACCAAAGTTGTCTAAAATAATTATCAATTTCTGTAGGTGCAATGCATGAAGGATCGATTGCAATGAGCGGATTGTATAACGTTGTATTCATCCCCATCGTTTGATAAAACCGCTCTTTAACCCATGAATCCAGTGGTTTACCCGTTGTTTTTTCAATATATTCTTTAAGAATGATAAACGTGAAATCACTGTATTTATATTCTATTTTATCCAATAATTTGCTAGCCACAATCTGTTGGATAATTGAATCGTTATAGGTATTCCGTAAATATAGGTTTTCTGCCACTCGTGTCGAAAAACCGGGTACTTCACCCCAATGGTAATACTCGGGCATTGGACAATTGTTGGCGTCTACCGTTGTTTTGTAAAAGGGTATCCAAGCCTGCAAACCGGCATGATGCGACAACAAGGCTTTGAATGTGATATCTTGTTTGTTTGAACCATTAAAAACGGGCAACAGCTCCCCTAATTTAGAATCTAATGTAACCGCACCTCGATCATATTCTTGCATTACAACAGGCAAAGTTCCAATCATTTTAGTTATCGAAGCTACATCATACAAATGCGAATTTTGAACCTTGGTTAGTTTTTCATAGGTATGGTAGCCGTATGATTTTTGAAAAATTACTTTTCCTCTTCGAGCAACCAATACCTGCATACCTGGAGTCATTTGATTATCAATGGCTTTTTGGGCAACTTGATCTATGCGGGCAAGTGTTTTTGGACTCATACCCACGTTCTCAGGAGCGGTAAACCCTAAACGGTTGAGTTTTTCAAAACTATACCCATGACCTTCATGAAACGCTTCATTAATTGTAACCGGAAGTTTTCCTTTTGGTTCGACTGCACCAAAAATCATTTCGGCTGAAACAATCTGTGCAATCTCACTGTTTTGATAGGAAACCAAGACCGCCTCAATATCATTGAAATCGGCTATCGCAGAAAACGCATAGGGTTTTACAAATCCGTCTAAAATAACTTTATGATTTTTACTTATTTGCGCTAAGGTAGCCAACTCATTATCATTAAAATCATGTTTTTTCCATGCGCGATCCGATTTATGGAAACCCACAATCACAAGGTCAAAATTTTTCAAACACTGATCCAAAGAGTCAATATTAGATTCAGACACTTCAGTAACCTCGGTGTATTTTTTTAGGGTAGAAACAAATGCGGAGTTTGCATCATCCCCCAATTTTACATAGGCGATTTTTTGCTTTAAATCCTTTATCGGTAAAATACCATCCTCATTTTTCACTAAGGTTATTGCATTTTCATAAATTGAATAGTGCAATGCCTCTTTGAAGGGAGTAATCATATCGGCTGGAATGGATTTTTCATTTACTGGACGGTAGTTATTCAAGCCAATTTTGAATTTGTAACGTAATATTTT
>NZ_JAIXRZ010000022.1 GCF_027484945.1 Flavobacterium sp. | reverse complement strand
TTAATGGAACTACCTATACCTACACCCAATTAAACACTTTAAGTACACGCAAATGGTATCATGTTGCGGTTACCTTAGGTGATGGAACGCTAACTATCTTTGTAAATGGTGTTCCCCAAACCTACGCGGTAAGCGGCACGATTACTAGCGACAGTTCTGTATTTACTTTAGGAAAAAATCCTGCCGCAAATTCCCTTTATTTCAATGGAAAAATGGATGAAGTTCGTGTATTTAATGTACGATTAAGCAACACGCAAGTTCAACGAATGGTAAACCAAGAAATTGAAAACAATAGCGGTCAAATTCGAGGAACATTTATCCCTAAAGATATTGAATCAGCAGCTTACACTAATTTGTTGCGCAATTACCGAATGGATACTTTTAAAAATGACATTAGTGATAATTTCACAACACCAACTATCGATACAGGATCTGGATTAAAATTATACAATCACAAACTTATTGCTCCTCAAGAAGCACCAATGCCTTATATAACTCTACGTTCGGGTGATTTAGCAACAGCAGTTCATGACGCAACAAAAGATATTGATGGAGCTGATGTTTTGGATTATGATTGGAATATTATCGATATCCGTCACGATATAACTGAAACAAGTAATACAACTGACTTAGCACTCGTAGTTAATGCAGGAGTAACCGTAACGATGAATAACGATACAAAAATGCAAAATGCTTGGTACTTAAAATTGGATGGTATCTTGGATTTAAAAGGGGGTTCTCAATTGGTGCAAACCAGTACAAGTGAGTTGGATGTAACCAGTGCTGGCTATATTAAACGCGATCAACAAGGAACAAAAAATATTTATAATTACAATTACTGGAGTTCACCGGTTAATTCAATCAACACAACTACCAATAACGGAGCGTTTACTGTTGATGCAATTATGAAAGATGGAACTACAGGCACTCCTCAAAATATTACTTGGACAAGCGGATTGGATGGTGCAGCTACTGCGCCGATAACCTTAAGCAGCTATTGGATTTTTAAATTCCAAAATTTAACCAATACCTATGCCAACTGGCAACCGGTTGGTCAAAACGGCGCACTTTACCCTGCACAAGGATTTACATTAAAAGGTAGTGGTGCAGTTGGATCTAACCAAAACTATACGTTTATTGGTAAACCCAATAACGGCACAATTACTACAACAATAGCTTTAGGAAATTTAAACCTAACCGGAAACCCCTACCCTTCGGCTATAGATGCAAATGCTTTTATTACTGCAAATGCAAGTGCAATCACAGGTACTATTTATTTCTGGGAACATGCAAACAATAACAATACGCACAGTCTATCAGCTTATCAAGGAGGTTACTCTGTTCGTAACTTAGTTGGTGGTGTTGGACCCACAGCTCCTGCCGGAATTAACGGACTTGGAAACAGCAACCGTGTTCCGCAACGCTTCATTCCAGTGGGTCAAGGATTCTTTGTAATAGGAAATGGTACGGGCGGAACGATTACGTTTACTAACGAACAACGGGCTTTTGTAAAAGAATCCAATGCTTCATCCAACAGTATGCTAAGATCGGCTACCGTTTCAACGGCTCAAAATTTTGGTAACAATGCCGACGATACGTTTACAACCGATAACTATGCGCGTTTGCGCCTTGGAATGACCTCCAAAGACAACTACCACCATGATATTTTACTTGGCTTTATGGAAAATTTAGCTACTCCTGGTCTAGATTATGGTTTTGACTCGGTATCTATAGACAACCAACCTAATGATGTTTATTTCAAAACGGCAGGGACCAACTTATTGATTCAAGGTGACGATTTCTTTAATATTAACAAAACCTATCCAATTGGGGTGAAAGCATATGTTACAGGCGAAATCAAATTCATGATTGATGAAGTAGAAAATCTTCCCGCTTCACAACGCTACTATATCTTAGATAATCAAGACGGAGTTTATCACGACATAACAAATTATCCGTATATCGTAGAAGTTCCTCAAGGGAATACTGACAACCGTTTTGTACTAACGTTTAAAGACACTAGCGCATTAAACAACAGCGATTTCACAAATGAAGATAATGTACAAGTAGTCTACTCATCGACCAATAATGTGTTGACTATCAAAAATAATGTAGCCGATGCTACAATCAATAAAGTGATCCTTTACAACATGCTCGGTCAAGAAATCATGACCTTCAAGGTTACTGGTCAGAATCAGACCACGATCCAAATTCCAGTACATGGAATCAGCAGCGGAACCTACATTACTAAAGTAGTTTCAGATAAAGGAACCACATCGAAAAAGATTGTTTTTAATTAGGGTTTAAACAATTTTGGTTTGACGACTAGAAAGCCACGCCTGATTAGCGTGGTTTTCATTTTTTAGAGCAAATCGATCGACTTATAATAAGATGCCTTCCCGCTATCCGCGCTACTCGCCTGCCTAAAGTCGAGGCGGGGTAGCTTGCTGCTATCGGGGTTATACTTCAACTGCCAATTTTTAAAATTCAAATCCCTAAAGCAAAAAAAACACGCCGCTAGGACGTGGATTTAAAAATCTATTTTTTGTTTAGAGAGTAATTAACTGCTCCAACGTTAATGCCAACACTGCACCACTCGCTATATTTTTTACCGAAAAAATGTCGTTTTCAACCGAACGCACAACAAAAGGTATACCCCGCTTTTCGGCATATTTAAATTGCTTGTCCAACTTTGCTGCATCGGGATACAACTCAGCGTGAACACCTTGTTTACGCAGCGATGTAACGGCTTGCATTGCTTTAAAAGCTTGATCGTTATCGTTATTAAAGAATAAAATCTTGGGAGCAGCTGTAATTGTAGTAGGAAATAATCCGAGTTCTTCCAATACCAAATAAATACGGTCCAAACCAAACGATATACCAACACCGCTCACTTGCTTTAATCCAAAAATTCCCGTAAGATCGTCATAGCGACCGCCACCGCCAATTGAACCCATTTGCACCGCTTTTGGAGCGGCAACTTCAAAAATAGCTCCCGTGTAGTAATTTAAGCCACGTGCCAATGTAACATCCAAATCCAGTTGTGCTTGTTGCAAACCTAATGCAGCAACCTGTTCACAAATAAATCGCATTTCAGCGACACCCGCTAAACCTTCTGGAGAGTTGGCCAATAGGGTTTCGAGTTGGGCCAATTTGTCGGTAAGCAAACCCGAAAAGGAAAATAGAGGTTGTACTTGTTCTAAAGCAGCTTCTGTAATTCCTTTTTCACGCATTTCTTTTTTTACGCCCTCTACCCCTATTTTGTCCAATTTATCCAATGCAATAGTAAAATCAATTAATTGATCCGATGCACCAATTACTGCAGCAATTCCCGATAGAATCTTACGGTTGTTCATTTTTATAGTTACACCATTTAACCCTAAATCGGCAAACACAGCGTCATACAATTGCACCAATTCAACTTCTTGCCAGAGTGAGGTCGAACCTACTACGTCGGCATCGCATTGGTAAAATTCACGGTAGCGCCCTTTTTGAGGTTTATCGGCACGCCAAACGGGTTGTATTTGATACCGTTTAAACGGAAATGCTAGTTCATTTTGGTGCATAACCACATAACGAGCAAACGGAACCGTTAAGTCGTAACGCAATGCCTTATCCGAAATTTTAGCCGTAAACCGATTCAATGCAATGCGTTGGTCTACCGTAATCGTTTCGGCCGAATTGGATTGGAGTGCTTCTATTGATTCGGGCAATTCAATTTTATTTTTATCGTAGAAATAGTTTCCACTATTGAGTATTTTAAAAATCAAACGGTCCCCCTCTTCGCCATATTTTCCCATCAAGGTAGACGAATTCTCAAAAGAAGGCGTTTCGATGGGCTGGTAACCAAAACATTCAAAATGATGGCGCATCACCGACATAATGTAGTTGCGTTTTGCTACTTCTGCGGGAGATAAATCCCGGGTTCCGGTAGGAAGTCCTGGTTTTTGTGCCATTTTTAATGTGTATTTACGTTAATTTATGCAAATATCGAATATTTTAGGCAGTTAAAAAAAATACGCTTTTAAGAAATACGGATAGGGGAATCAATGCACTGTAGCGTTAGGGATTAAGGGACTGTTGGAGCTCGCCCGAGTCTACGAGGGAAGCGACTCCCGAAAGCCCGGCCAACGCCCAAAATAAAGTAATTAACAGCTATAAAGCTGTAACAAAATACGTATCTTCGTTACCTATAATTACCATGAAAGGAGTATTTAGAGAAAATATTAAAATTGCTTTGGGATCGATACGTTCGCAATTGTTGCGCACGATCCTTACTATTTTCATTATTGCATTGGGAATCATGGCACTCGTTGGGATTCTTTCGGTCGTTGCAGCTTTAGACAATACCCTAAATTCCAAATTTGCAGCAATGGGTTCAAACACGTTTACGATTAATCAATATGAACTCACCTCTAGACGGCGCGGTGGGGGAACAATTGAGCAAATCAACCCAATCATTTCTTATCCTCAGGCCAAAGCTTTTAAAGAAAAATACGATTATCCTGCAACACAAACAGCCGTATATTTTACCGCTGCATCAAAAGCAGAAATCAAATTTGAAAACGAAAAAACAGATCCCGAAATATCCGTTTTAGGCGTAGATGAATTTTATGTCCCCAACACCGGCTCTGAAGTCATTGATGGACGCAATTTTAATGTGTTTGATATTAGCAACAACCGCTATGTCTGTGTAGTGGGGAATTCATTTGTTAAAGATGGTTTATTAAAAAACAGTCCTCCAATAAACCAAATTATTACGATTCGCGGGGCCAAATTTCGCGTAATAGGCGTACTCAAAGAAAAAGGATCTACTTTTGGCAACAACCAAGACCAACGGGTCATGATTCCTATACAAATCGCACGATCTCTTTTTTCAGCACCTTCGCTAAACTATACGATTAGCACCATGGTTTCGCGAAAAGAAATTTTAGATGCAGCCATTGACCATGCCCGTCTTACAATGCGTCGCGTACGCCAACTCAATCCGGTAGCCACCACAAATTTTGGAATTTCCCGCAGTGATGACTTGGTGCAACGTATTGCCGAAACCACGGGAACCCTTAATATTGCAGCGGTTGTGATTGGTTTTATTACCATTCTAGGGTCGTCTATTGCTTTAATGAATATTATGATCGTTTCGGTAACCGAACGAACGCGTGAAATTGGAGTTCGTAAATCACTAGGCGCCAAACGCAGCACAATTGCCTGGCAATTTTTTATCGAAACACTCGTAATTGGACAATTGGGCGGTTTGTTGGGAATGCTATTTGGAATACTTATTGGGTATGGATTTGCCAAATTATTTGACTTTGAATTTACCCTACCCTGGATGGCTATGATTGCCGCTGTGATTACCAGCTTCTTAGTTGCCTTGGTTTCGGGACTCTATCCTGCAATTAAAGCCTCAAAACTAGATCCTGTTGAAGCATTGCGTTACGAATAATTACCGGATACAGCGCAGCATTCGATCATTACCATAACAATCTTTTCGTAATTCAATTGCTTCAAAACCTATTTGTTGCATCAAATTCACGGTTTCATTACCAAGATATTGGTTAATTTCTACATACAACTTCCCTCCTTTTTTCAAATGCTCATAAGCAAAATTGCCTATATGACGGTAAAACAACAACGCATCTTCATCGGCAACAAACAAAGCCAAATGGGGTTCATAGTCGAGTACATTGGGTTGAATTTCATGTTTTTCTAATAATCGCACATACGGTGGATTGGAAACTATAATGTCCAATTTGCAATGGGCAAAACAATTAAAAAGCGTTGCTTCATCCAAAATGCTTTGGTTTATAAATTGAATAGATACTCCATTTTGCATTGCATTGCGTTGCGCAACTTCAAGAGCTGCACTCGAAATATCAAGGGCCATTACTTGAGCATTGGGTAAATTTTTAGCCAGAGCTATGGCAATACATCCGCTTCCCGTTCCCATATCGAGCAATGCTAATTTTGGATTTGTAGTTTCGCGAAGGATCCAATCTACCAGTTCTTCGGTTTCGGGTCGCGGAATTAAAGTAGCCGGCGTTACTTCAAACAACAAATCAAAGAAAACCGTTGTACCTATAATATATTGAATAGGTTTGAACTTTTGTAGGGCAAGCAATGCCAATTGCCATCGGTCGACTTGTTGGGTTTCCAGTTCGGGTTCGAGAACTAAATCAATGCGCTTTTTGGACTCAAATGCATCCAACAATAAATCAAAAAATCGTGCGGCTTCAGCGGCATCGTAGTGCGGGGTGAGGGTTGCTAAAAACTGGGATTTAAGTTGACGTAATTGCATTACTGAAGCGATTTAAGCATCCATATGGGACAATTGGTATGACCGGTATTCCCTAAGGGTTCGCAAAGATAGTCAAAACCCATTTTCTGGTAAATATGTTGTGCGGCTATCATCTCGGGTAAAGTCTCCAAATAACATTTTTGATACCCAAAATCATTGGCCGCTTTTAAACACAATTGGATGATTTGAAGGCCGATGCCTTGGCCTCGAATTTGGGGGAGAAAGTACATTTTTTGCAATTCACAAACACCATCACTCCCGTTATCTAGGGGTCGGATACCCGCTCCTCCTAAAATTACCCCTTCTTGTTCCACCACAAAATAAACCGAATTCGGAATTTGGTAGGTTTCAAACATAAAATCCAATTGCGGATCGGCATAAGCTGTCCCTGTCAAAGGGTAGCCCTCAAGCTCAAATACCGATCGAATCGCTTGGGCAATTTTTGGATTATCATTGGATTGAATTTTACGAATGTGAATGGAGCTCATTTCTGTGGTAATTGTATTTTTGTGAAGTGAAGATACATGAAAAATATATACAACGATGCATTCAATTGGCCCAAAATGGCTTAGGAACCACCTATCCTAATCCGTTAGTAGGTTGTGTAATCGTACATAATGATGCAATCATTGGTGAAGGTTGGCATCGAAAAGCGGGTGAACCCCACGCAGAGGTACGAGCGGTGCATTCGGTAAAAAATAAAGACCTATTAAAAGAAGCTACTATTTATGTGAGTTTAGAACCTTGCAGTCATTTTGGAAAAACGCCACCCTGTAGTGATCTTATTTTAGAAATGGGCATTCCCACTATTGTTATTGGTACTATCGATCCTTTTGCAGCTGTGGCCGGTCGGGGAATTCAAAAATTACGCGATGCAGGAAGAAATGTTATCGTTGGGGTTTTAGAACACGAATGCCGTGTATTGAATAAACGTTTTTTTACGTTTCACAACCAAAAGCGCCCCTATATTATTTTAAAATGGGCACAAACCGCAGATGGTTTTATTGCACCACTAACAAAAGAAAAAAAAGCACCCGTTTGGATTTCCAATCCCTATGCGCGACAGTTGGCGCATAAATGGCGTAGTGAAGAACAAGCAATTTTAGTCGGCACAACCACCGTTTTGGACGACAACCCAAAATTGGACACACGCGATTGGTTTGGAAATAATCCCATTCGCTTGGTAGTCGATCGCTCAGGTAAAATTGGGAAAAACTACCATATAAAAAATGGGGAAAAACCCACAATTGTATTTACAGAAATAGAAAATAAGGAATCCGATAACCAAGTTACTTACCTAATTTGTAACTTTGAGTATTCCCTCCCGGAACAAATTGCAAAACTAGTAGCTCAAAAAAACGTGCAATCGATCCTTGTAGAAGGAGGCAGCAAAATGCTGCAACAGTTCATTGATGCTGATTTATGGGACGAAGCACGCGTTTTTGAGTGTCAAGCACAGTGGGGTTCTGGTATAAAAGCGCCGCAATGGAATGCTGTGGCTAACCACACGGAAACAATAGTCGACAACCAACTTAAAATCTACTTCCGTTATGATTAATGCGATTATATTTGACTTTGGAGATGTTTTTCTAAATTTAGAGAAAGATGCACAGGTAGCGGCTTTCCAAAAATTGGGGCTAAATGAGCTATGGACAGACGATTTGATGGCACAAAATGATCGTTTTGAAAAAGGGCAAATGACGGAGCAAGAATTCTTAGAATCGTTTCAAAAGGAATTGCCTAACGCATCATTGTTGGATATTCGCGCTGCATGGAACACTATTATTGGTGATTTTCCTTTGGAACGTTTGGAGTTTTTACAAATGTTATCGGGCAAATACCGGCTATTTTTACTAACCAATACGGATGAAATCCACATCAGCTGGTTTGAACACAAAACGGGAATGTCATTTTGTACGGCTTTCTACACTTCTTTTGAAAAAGTATTGTATTCCTATGAAATGGGTATGCGTAAACCCGATCCTGCGATTTATAGCCATATCATGGAGAAGTATGACTTATCACCCAAGCGCACCTTATTTATCGATGACAAAAAAAGTAATACTGATGCCGCAGCCGCTTTGGGTCTGCATGTTTGGAATTTGCAAGTAGGCAAAGAAGATGTAACCGAATTGTTTCAAAAAAAGGAATTTCCGCTGTAGTGACTAGTGATTAGTGACTAGTGACTAGTGACTAGTGATTAGTGACTAGTGACTAGTGATTAGACGTTGGACGTTAGACTTTGGACTTTGGACATTACAGTATAAACGTTTAAATTTCACCCGTTCCTCATTGAAACATCGACAAATTTTCAAATTAACTAATTTTCAAACCTGCCTGCCGGCAGACAGGTCTTCAAATTGACACATCGACTTATCGACACCTTATGATTGACACCTATCGCACCATTGCGGAACCTCCGGAGGTAATTCTGTACAAAGAGAAAAACAGTAAGTTTTATGGCTATGTTTTTCCGGTACAATCCGATGATGAAGTCAAGGAATATTTAGAACAATTGCGCAAACAGCATACCGGTGCGGGTCATTTTTGTTATGCCTACCAATTGGGAACCGAGCGAATATACTACCGCGCTAATGACGATGGCGAACCCTCCAATTCGGCGGGCATGCCTATATATGGACAAATTCAATCATTTGGTGTTACGAATGTATTGGTAGTAGTGGTTCGTTTTTTTGGTGGCGTGAAATTGGGGGTTGGTGGCCTAATCGCTGCTTATCGAACTGCAGCACAACAAGCGCTAGAGGGCGCTGTTATTGTAGAACGCACCGTGGATATTTTAATTAAAGTCAAATTTGATTACAAAAACCTCAACAAAGTTATGCGCGTAATCAAAGAAAAAAACCTATCTATTATTTCCCAAACGATGGAACTCAACTGTGAGATAATCATTTCTACCCGAAAAAAAAATGCGGAAAGTGTATTTACCCTTTTCAGTGCGCTTTTTGAAATTGAAATTGAACGCTTACATTAAATCTCATTTTGCATTATCGTTAAAATAGCTGTTGGCGGTTCAACAGGGCGGCCGGTTTTTACCGCTACAAAAACCAATATAAAATGTGCATTTGTTAATAACTCCCCGTTTTCATTGCGAATTTCACAATCAAATTCAATCTTAACTCCACTGTAGTGTTTTAATCGAGTGTTGACTATGAGCAAATCGTCATAGCGAGCAGGTTTTTTATAATTGATATGCATGGAAACTATTGGGAGCGCAATACCACTTTCCTCTAATGCTTTATAGGAAATCCCTCTATTTCTGAGCCATTCCACGCGTCCGATTTCAAAATAGGGCACATAACTCCCATGATACACTACTCCCATTTGGTCGGTTTCGCTATACCGCACCCGAACCTGTACTTCATTTAATTTCATCTATATTTTTGTGTCGTTAATCTACAATTTAAAATTTCTTTACAACAAAATTTTTAAAAAATCAATAGGGTTTTATTTTTTTTTAACCAAAATTGTTCACATATTTGTTAACCCAAAAAAAAAGGAGCAAATCGCGCTTCTTCACAGCAACAGAACCTTTAACAAATTAATAATTTTAACAGATTTATGAGTAAAACTGCGCAATCAGTATGGGAGAATTGTCTTTCATTCATAAAGGACAACATCCAGGAACAAGCTTTCAAAACATGGTTTGAACCTATCAAATCTGTTGAACTTACTGATAACGCATTATACATTCAAGTGCCCAGCAAATTTTTTTATGAATGGCTTGAGGAACACTATGTAAAATTATTAAAGGTCGCACTTACGAGAGAACTTGGTAAAAGCGCAAAGTTACTGTATAAAATTAAGATGGAAAACACTTACGGCAACAAACAACCGTTTACTGAACAGTTGCCGAGTGCGCATCGCAGTCCGATAAAATCGCAAAATGTAGATGCACCCTATAAAAATTTAAACCCTGAGTTAAAAAACCCGTTTGTAATTCCCGGAATTCGAAATGTTAAAATTGAATCCCAACTGAATCCAAACTATAGTTTTGATAATTTCTTAGAAGGCGACTCTAACCGTTTGGCACGTTCTGCAGGTTTGGCTGTGGCCAATAAACCCGGTGGAACTTCGTTTAATCCCTTATTGATTTTTGGGGGAGTAGGATTGGGAAAAACCCATTTAGCGCATGCCATAGGGGTTGAAATCAAAGATAAATACCCTGAAAAAACGGTACTCTATATTTCAGCCGAAGTCTTCACACAACAATATATTGATTCGGTTAAGAAAAATAACCGCAATGATTTTATTCACTTTTATCAATTGATTGATGTTTTAATCATTGATGATGTTCAATTTTTGTCGGGGAAATCGGGAACCCAAGACGTCTTTTTTCACATTTTCAATTATTTGCACCAAAACGGAAAGCAAGTTATCTTAACTTCAGATAAAGCGCCGGTTGATATGCAAGATATTGAGCAACGTTTATTGTCGCGTTTTAAATGGGGACTTTCAGCAGAATTGCACCAACCCGATTATGAAACACGTGTTTCGATTTTACGCAATATTTTATACCGTGATGGTGTTGAAATGCCTAACGAAATTGTAGAATATGTTGCCCAAAATATCAAATCAAATGTTCGCGAGTTGGAAGGTGCCATTATCTCTTTAATAGCGCAGTCATCTTTTAACAAAAAAGAGGTCACAATCGAATTAACGAAGAGTATCGTAGAAAAATTCGTCAAGAATGTGAAACGCGAAATATCTATTGACTATATCCAAAAAGTAGTTTCTGATTATTTCCAATTAGATATTGACACACTTCAGTCCAAAACCCGCAAGCGTCACGTTGTACAAGCGCGTCAATTGGCAATGTTCTTTGCAAAAAAGTTCACCAAAGCCTCATTGGCTAACATCGGATCGCAAATTGGTGACCGTGACCATGCTACTGTACTTCATGCTTGCAAAACCGTAGACAATTTGGTAGCCACCGACAAACAATTCAAAAAGTTTGTAGAAGATATCAACAAAAAATTGTCGTTATAGTCGGGTTTCCTACTTTTGCATAACTAATTAAGTACCCGTAACCATCATGCCTGTTAACGTTTTAATGGTATGTTTGGGCAACATTTGTCGTTCGCCTTTAGCAGAAGGACTTTTGGCCTCCAAATTACCAAAGGATCAATTTTTTGTAGATTCCGCTGGCACAGCCAACTACCATATTGGGCGTCAACCTGATAGCCGCTCGATTGCTACGGCTCAAAAAATGGGTTTAGATATTTCAAAACAAAAAGCACGTCAATTTACGGTAAGCGATTTTGATACGTTTGATTATATTTTTGTTATGGATAATTCCAATTATGACGATGTTATTTTTTTAGCAAAAAATGAGAATCAAAAACAAAAAGTGGAATTAATCTTAAACGCTTTATTTCCCGGTGATAATGTAGATGTACCCGACCCGTATTACGGCCTTCAAAATGGTTTCGACATGGTATATGCTATGTTAGACGAAGCTACCGATATCATTGCACAACGTTTATTAAAAAAATAATGGATGTGACTCCAAAAGGAAAACTCTACTTGATTCCGATTCCCTTGGGTGATAACGAGCCCTTGGAAGTACTTCCAGCAACGGTTCAACATACGATAACACAGCTCAACACCTATATTGTTGAAAATGAAAAGACGGCGCGTCGATTCATCAAAAAAATAGCGCCCGAAATTCCGCAACCTTCCTTACAATTTAGCCTCTTAAATAAACATACCGACGCCAAAGAACACAGCCACATGTTGCAACCCTGTATGGAAGGAAAAAACGTGGGGCTAATGAGTGAAGCCGGATGTCCAGGTATAGCCGATCCTGGGGCGGTAATCGTAAAATTAGCCCATGAAAGAGGAATTCAGGTAGTTCCTTTAGTTGGACCCTCTTCCTTACTATTAGCCATGATGGCAAGTGGTATGAACGGACAAAGTTTTGCTTTCAACGGCTATTTACCGATTGATAAAGGTGAACGAAAAGCAGCGCTTAAAAATTGGGAACGTATTTCTTTTGAACGCAACCAGTCCCAATTATTTATTGAAACACCTTACCGTAACATGAAGTTAGTAGAAGACATTTTGCAAACCGTACATCCGAACACGCTGTTATGTATCGCTGCCGATATCACATTACCTACAGAATATATTAAAACGTATCGTGTAGCCGATTGGAAAAAACAAAAAATGAACTTAGATAAACGCCCTACCCTATTTATTTTGCACAAGACATCATAAAAAAACCTCCACAATTGGAGGTTTTGTATTAGTTAACTTTTGGATTTTTTTCAGGCTTTATGTGGTGGGTTTCATAACCCGAGAATCGCTTCATATAGGTTTTTACTGAAGTCCCATACCCATCGTGGCATTTTCTACGACCATCCGTTTTTAAAAAACGACGTACAGAGCCTGGACCACCCAAATGTGCCGCGGCTAAAATACCCGATTCGGTAATATATACGCCGCCAACCGTTTTTCCTCGATAATTACTAATTTCATTGCGTAACTCCCACTTGTGTTTTTTGAGTAAGGTAACGAAAGCTTTTTCTTGTAGCTCTGGATTGCGTAAAAAAGCGCCTTGATCACGAATGCCAATCGAAGCCAACGTATGAGGACCAAACTGATACTTACCCATAAAACCTTTGGAATTTACTTTTTTATAATTCCCTTGCGACTCTCTAAAAGCAACCGCTTCTTTAAATCCAATAAAATATTTTCCAGTAAAAGGGATGGTGTTGTTGTAGTAATCGTTTGGATTTAACGAAGGAAATTGGTACGACAATTCGTCTTCTTCGCTAACATAAAACCAACTATGGCTCTTGATGTCTTCTGATTTAAATGCGGAACAAATACCGACGATTACAAGTAAAATGGTGCTATAATACGTCCATTTTTTGATCATAAAATGTAATTTCCAAGCCCTGTCACCACTTGATTAACGGGGGGTAATATACAACCTTTTTTTAAATAACTATTGAAAATCAAGGAGTTAATGCTAAATCAGTAATAGATCCAATGGCCTTTCCAATTTCCTGATGCCTGATATTCAAGGGTTGGCGCTGGTATTTTCAAAAAATTGAAGGCTGAAAATAGCGTTTGTAAAACTCTATTTTTTGTAGGTATTTTCTGCAAATTTATATCCAAACTTAGATAAAATTGGCGGTTTCTCTGATAAGAAGGCAGGTTCAAAAGTTGCGAATTTTCATTATATCCAGACACCATTCCAGTGGCTCCATAGCCCAATGCGACATTTAACCATTTGGGAAATGTTTTTTCTTTCGTAAAATCATACAGATTAAAGGAAAGCCAATAGGTTTGTCCGTTATAATCTTTCAGGATTTGTTCATTCCAACTACTCCCAAGTACATTGGGTCTTTGGGATGCAAAATACGTTTGGTGAAAGGAAAATTTCGGAACAATCCGCTGCTCGTTCCAAAGTAATTCTTGACCAACATACAATGCCGTTCCGGTTGTGTTTGCGAATACATCGCCCCATGACGCTCCCCATTCGGCAGAATAGCCATCAAAAACTTCAATAACCGTCATAAAGGCCAAAGCTGCACTGGCACCAAAATACAACTGCTTCTTTTTTGACACACCACTCCATGCCATAGATTGGGCACTAAGGCGACTGATATGATAACACGACAAAAAATGTCCAGCTTTATCCATTTGTAACCATTCATTATTATCATTAACAAAATGAAAGTCGGATTTTGGATAATCGCTATACCACAATTGATTTAACCCGACTAAAGTAGTAGCGGCTAAACCCGAAGTGGCTAATACCACTCCATTTCTTCTCAGTTTATGAAGGGTATCGGAGGGTTTTAAAAATGAAAACGATTTATTTTGGGCACTTAAGCCCATTGTACAGACAAGTACAATCCACAAATACCGCAGCATTTTAGCGCGTTGTTCCTGTGGAATTAATCCAATCTGCATATTTTTTAGCATTCACTTGATGCTCAGGATACGTAACCGCAAACTCATGATAGCCAAAGCGCTCGATACTCGCACAAAAATAAATATAATTGTGCTTTTCGGGATTCAATACCGCATCAATTGCTGTAATATCGGGCATTGCAATAGGTCCGGGTGGTAAACCAATATTAACATACGTATTATACGAGGAAGAAAGGGTTAAATCTTTAAACAAAACGCGTTTTATCACTTGGGTAAAATCATTTGCTTTCAACTTCAACGCATAGATAACCGTTGGATCGGCTTGCAAGGGCATTCCTTGCTTTAAACGATTGAGGTAAGCCCCTGCCACACGTGGACGCTCCTCTTTTTTTACGGTTTCTTTATGCACAATTGAAGCCAGAATTATGACATCAATTGGCGATAAACCAACCTTTTCTGCTTTGGCTAAACGATCTGCATTCCAAAATTTTTTGTATTCTTTCAACATTTTATCACGGAACGTAATTGCGGAAATATTCCAGTAAAACTCGTAAGAATTTGGAATAAACATTGCCATAACATTCGCCTTAGTAAAGCCCTGCTCTTTTAAAAATAACGAATCGCGAAAAACAGAAGTTAATTGGGTCGTATCCGGCTCGATTTGCTGACTGAAACGTACACACAAATCCTCCAAACGTTCTTGATTGTTAAAGGTAAGTTTCACTGGGATATTATGGCGTAGTGCAGCAACCAAACCAAAATTACCCATTCCTTTTTTCAATAAAAACCGACCGGGCTTTACGTTACTATCATACCGACGAATTGCAGCCATATTTTCAAAGCCACCCATCCCATCAATGTAAGGGTCCATAATTTTTTTAACTGCTTCAAAATTGGAGCCGGTAGGAATAGTTACCCATTGTTCGGCTTCATTAAATGTGGTATTGGAAGCAAAAAAACGGAGGTACATGCCCAGTCCAATCACCAACACGAAGCCACCTACTAAGTAGCCTATTTTTTTCTTATTAGCAAACATTATCGTACTGTTTATTTTTGTAATAATTGATAGAGCGCCTCATCAAAAAATTCACCGTTACGGCAAATCCAATCTTTCTTAACGCCAATTTTTTGGAATCCAAAAGTACTAAAAAGGGCTATACTTGCTGCATTTTCTTCACCAATATTTGCATATAATTGATGCAATTGAAGGTGATGAAATGCATAATTAATTACCAATTGCAACGCTTCTTTCCCATAACCTTTTCCCCGTTCATTTTCATTTTTAATGATAATGCCTACACCTGCTCTTCGGTTTACAGGATCAAAATCAAAAAGATCAATCAAACCTAATGCTTCTTCACTTGTTCTAGAACATATAGCTAAACGAAGTTGTTTGGCTTCAAAAATATCCTGTTGTGCGTTTTCAAGGTATTGCCGAATTAAAAACCGACTATAGGGAGTAATCGTATTACTAACCTCCCAAATTGCCTCGTCATTTTCAACAGCATAGATAAACTCCAAATCCTCTGGTTCTAATGCGCGAAGGTAGATGCTATTTCCGTGTAACGTTTGCATCATAGTTCAATTTCTCCTGAAAAGACTAAAGTAGCCGGTCCGATTAAATGGATTTGCTGGTATTTTCCGTCTACAAAATCAAATGACACATGCAATTTACCACCTTCTACCTCCAAATCAATTTCATTTGTAGTTGTTTTACCGAGTGCATGCATAGCAATTGCAACGGCTGTTGCCCCAGTTCCACAGGAAAGTGTCTCATCTTCTACTCCGCGCTCGTATGTTCGCAACCGGAAATGATTGTCACCCAATGGTTGAACAAAATTTACATTGCTTCCTGCAGTACCATACAAATCGGAATAACGAATAGCGGCACCTGTAGCTTTAACATCAAATGTATCGAGTTGGTCAACCCACACAACATGATGGGGTGAGCCTGTATTTAAGAATACATAGTCGGCATGAACAGCAACCGAATCGACCGGAATCATTTGAAGCGCAACCTTATTCAATGAATCAATATGGGCGTGGTGTAGTCCATCTACAGCATAAAAAGTAGCCTCATTCTGAATCACTCCTAGCTCTTTAGCGAAGGCTGTCAAACAACGACCGCCATTGCCGCACATCGAACTTTCATGACCATCGGCATTGTAATACACCATTTTAAAATCAGACATATTGTCATTTTCCAATAATAGCAAGCCGTCTGCTCCAATGCCAAAACGACGATGGCAAAGACGTGCGATGAGTTTGGTATCATTTTTGGGAAAAAACAGTAATCGGTTATCGATGATTATAAAGTCATTTCCGGTTCCTTGATATTTTTGAAATTTCAAACGCATTTTTACTTTTGTAAGAGTGACAAAGTTACAAATATTAATAGCACGTTAAACATTGTTAAACGAGCGTTAAAGGAAAGGTAACGGAACACTATTTTGATAAATTTGAAGTTATAAATTGAACTAATAGTAAACTAATGAAACAATTATCTAGCGTATTTTTAGTTGCATTACTTGGCGGCGCAACAACCTTAGGGGCCTATAAACTCTTTGTTGAAGATCACACTACACGAAATGGATTGGTAACATTGGCGCCCAATTACGGTGCTCGAAATGTAGCAATGGGTGCAGAAAACATTGATTTTACGGCAGCTGCCGACAATACGGTACATGCAGTCGTTCACGTAAAGAACGTGTCTGTTCGCACGGTTTATAATCCGATTATGGAATTTTTCTACGGATCACGTGGCGGAGCACAACAACAAGAACAAATTGGTACGGGTTCGGGTGTAATCATTTCACAAGACGGATACATTGTAACCAATAATCATGTGATTAAAGATGCGTCGGAACTCGAGGTAACGTTGAATAATAAAAAGGTATTTAAAGCCAAATTAATTGGAACCGATTCTAAAATGGATTTGGCATTGTTGAAAATTGATGCCGATGAAAAATTACCTTATGCAACATTTGCCGACTCAGATCAAGTGAAAGTGGGTGAATGGGTTTTGGCCGTGGGCAATCCCTACAACCTAACTTCTACCGTAACGGCAGGAATTGTTTCGGCAAAAGCTCGTAATTTGGATACTAATGGTATACAATCGTTTATACAAACCGATGCAGCTGTTAACCCGGGTAATAGCGGAGGTGCTTTGGTAAATACCCGCGGTGAATTGGTCGGTATTAATACCATGATTTCTTCTCCTACTGGAAGTTATGCGGGCTATTCTTTTGCGATTCCTTCAAATATCACCCGAAAAATTATTGAAGACATTATGGAGTACGGCAATGTACAACGGGGTGTTTTGGGTGCCGTTGGGAATGAATTGAATGGAACCAATGCTAAAAAATTGGGCTTAAAACAAACGGAAGGCTACTATATAACCAACGTTATTGAAAACTCGGGAGCTGCAAAAGCGGGGATTCAAAAAGGAGATATTATCATCAAATTGGACAATCAGAAAATCACATCCTACTCAGAATTAAACGGTTACATCAATACCAAGCGACCGAATGATAAGGTTAGCGTAACTTTAATACGCGATGGTGCAACTCGAATTATTCCTGTTACCTTGGTTAAAAATGATTTGATCAATACAGAATTCCGAGGAATGGAATTGGAAAATATTACGGCTGGAGATAAAAAACGATTCAACATTGAGTCGGGCGTTAAAATTAAAGACATTACAAATGAACGGTTATTACCCTACAAAGACGAGTTAATCGGAAGTGTAATCTTGCGTATAGATAATGCAAATGCGACCGATATCGAAACTGTTTCTAAAATTTTAGTCAATAAAGATGATCGTGAAGGCGCAAGTGTTCAACTGATTACTAAAAACGGACAAGTGTTTCGATTTATCATTTAAACCCCCTTTTATTAAAAAATAGAAAACCATCTCTTGCTTTGGAGATGGTTAAAAAAAAAAAAAAATGATAAAATATTTTACGAAAACGTTGTAGTTAATTACTTTTGCACCAAATTAAAAAATAAACTACACAACCTAAACCCAATACATATGTCGAATATCCAGCAATACGAAAAAGAACTGGCTTTTCAAGTCGACCGCAGGAAAGCGGCCATAGAAATTATTAAAATTGTTAGTGATTTATGGTATGACAAATCCATTGAATTAATTTTCTTCCGCAATCCGTTATTAAATCGCAATGTGAGTGACATTATGAACTTGCATGAATATGCGGGCGAGTTTATTCAAAAACCAATCAATGTATTTGATACCGTTGAGATTGTTAAAGCGCTTTCGAATTTAGATTTACCGCCTTCTCGCATCGATATTGGAAAACTAACCTATGAGTTTCATCTGGAAACCAACACTATGCACGACTCCCGTGCTTTTGTGATTGATCGGTTGAAAGATTCCAAAAATTCGCAAGAAATAAAACCTAAAGATGTAGTATTGTATGGGTTTGGTCGTATCGGACGGTTATTAGCCCGTGAAATGATGAGTAAAATTGGTAAAGGAGAGCAATTGCGCTTGCGTGCGATTGTTACCCGTGACCGCAATGATGCCCAATCATTAGAAAAAAGAGCCTCTTTGTTACGTTATGATTCCGTTCATGGCGACTTTGAAGGTTCGGTTGTTGCTGATGTGGCAAACAATGCATTACTCATTAACGGAACTACCGTACATATAATTACCGCTGCTGGACCAGAAGAAATTGACTACACCCAATTTGGAATTGAAGATGCACTCGTAATTGATAATACCGGTGCATTTACAACTGAAGAGGCTTTAAAACGTCATTTGACTTCAAAAGGGGTAGAAAAAGTTTTATTAACAGCTCCGGGCAAAGGGATTCCCAATATTGTTCATGGTGTTAATCACAATGACTACAATCCCGATACCATTAAAATTTATTCGGCAGCATCCTGTACCACCAATGCCATTACTCCTATATTAAAAGCTATTGAAGACACCTTAGGAGTAGTTAAAGGTCATTTGGAAACCATTCATGCGTATACCAACGATCAAAATTTAGTCGACAATATGCATAAAAAATACCGTCGAGGGAGAGCAGCAGCTTTGAATATGGTGATCACAGAAACCGGTGCCGGAAGTGCCGTAGCAAAAGCTTTACCGAGCTTAGCGGGAAAACTTACTTCCAATGCCATTCGTGTTCCGGTTCCAAACGGTTCATTGGTTGTATTAAATCTTGAAGTTGGCAAAGCCACTTCGGTTGAAGAAGTAAACAATATTATGCGAAAGTATGCCTTAGAAGGTGAACTGGTAGAACAAATTAAATATTCTTTAAACAATGAATTAGTATCTTCGGATATCGTTGGCACTTCTGCTCCTTCAATATATGATAGTAATGCTACGATTGTTTCTGGAGATGGTAAAAATATTGTACTGTATGTTTGGTATGATAATGAATACGGTTATAGCCACCAAGTGATTCGTTTGGCCAAATATATTTCAAAAGTAAGACGCTATACATATTATTAATCGTTAGATTTAAGTTAATCATGAAGTCCGGTACACTTGTACTGGACTTTTTTTATTCAAAAAATACTATTTTTGTAAATATTTTATTACATTTTTTAATTTTTTATGTAATTCATCGATTTTATTTGTATTTTACCGAAAGTTGTTCGTATATTTGACTTGTTAAATAGTTAGTCGTTCATCCTAATAGCCCCAAATCTATTATAAGCAACCTACTGAACTATGCGACATTTAAGTTATTTATTAGGGTTAATTAAATACTTAAAAAAATCTCATTTATTATTTTTTGTTTGGTTATAAAAAAAACCGCCTCTTTTTTCAAAGGGGCGGTTTTTTTATTGAAACACAATCTTTTGGTTTACATTTTACTTGCAGCGGCAATTAAATTTAATGCAGATCCTGCTTTAAACCATTCAATTTGACCCTCATTATAACTGTGATTTGCTAAAATGGTTTCTTTTGAACCATCAGCATGGATCAGTTCTAAAGTTAACGGTTTACCCGGAGCAAAAGATGTTAAATCGATGAAGTTGAATTGGTCATCTTCTTGGATTTTATCATAATCAGCTTCGTTAGCAAAAGTAAGTGCTAGCATTCCTTGTTTTTTCAAATTGGTTTCGTGTATACGGGCAAACGATTTTACCAACACAGCCGAAACACCTAAGTGTCTTGGTTCCATTGCGGCATGCTCCCGTGAAGAACCTTCTCCGTAATTGTGATCACCAACTACAATGGATGCAATTCCAGCCGCTTTATAAGCTCGCTGAACTTTAGGCACTTCTTCGTAGGCGCCTGTCAATTGATTTTTAACTGAATTGGCTTTTCCGTTAAAAGCATTTTCAGCACCTATTAACATGTTATTGGAAATATTGTCCAAATGTCCACGGAAACGCAACCAAGGTCCTGCCATTGAGATATGATCTGTGGTACATTTACCAAATGCTTTAATTAACAGTTTAGCATTTGTAATATTCTGACCGTCCCAAGGTTGAAACGGATCCAATAATTGTAAACGCTCAGAGGTTGGATTCACAACAACGTTCACTCCACTACCATCGGCAGCGGGAGCTTGAAAGCCTGCATCTTCAACTGCAAATCCCATTGATGGCAATTCATCTCCAACAGGGGGAGCTAATTTAACTGCTTCACCATTATCGTTAATGATTGTATCGGTAATTGGATTAAAATCCAAACGACCTGAAATTGCCAAAGCAGCAACCATCTCGGGAGAAGTTACAAAAGCATGGGTGTTTGGGTTCCCGTCAGCACGCTTAGAAAAATTGCGGTTGAACGAATGAACAATCGTATTTTTATCTCCTTTTTCTGCCCCTTCGCGATCCCATTGCCCGATACAAGGACCGCAAGCATTGGTAAATACTTTAGTCCCCATTTTTTCAAATGTGGCTAAAATACCATCGCGTTCTATGGTATAGCGAATTTGTTCTGAACCTGGATTGATACCAAACTCAGCTTTTGGAGTAATATGATTGGCAACTGCTTGCTCTACAATAGAAGCTGCGCGCGCCATATCTTCATAAGAAGAATTGGTACAGGAACCAATTAGTCCCCACTCGACTTTTAACGGCCAACCGTTTTTCTCAGCTTCCTCCTTCATTTTTGAAGTTGGTGTACCGCGATCGGGAGTAAATGGCCCATTAATATGGGGTTCTAACTCTGATAAATTGATTTCAATTAATTGATCAAAATAGTGCTCTGGATTAGCATACACTTCTGCATCGGCTGTTAAATAGGACGCCACTTGATCGGCAGCATCAACTACATCTTGACGACCGGTAGCGATTAAATAGCGACGCATCGAATCGTCGTATCCAAAGGTTGAAGTAGTTGCTCCAATTTCTGCACCCATGTTGCAAATCGTCCCTTTACCGGTACATGACATAGCCACAGCACCTTCTCCGAAATATTCAACAATAGCGCCGGTCCCTCCTTTAACGGTTAGAATATCGGCTACTTTTAAAATAACATCTTTTGGAGCCGTCCAGCCGTTTAATTTTCCGGTTAATTTAACCCCAATTAATTTCGGAAATTTTAATTCCCACGACATTCCCGACATTACATCCACGGCATCTGCTCCACCTACACCAATAGCCAACATTCCTAAACCACCCGCATTCACTGTATGGGAGTCGGTACCAATCATCATTCCTCCTGGGAAAGCATAATTTTCTAATACAATTTGGTGAATAATTCCAGAGCCTGGCTTCCAAAAACCGATACCGTATTTATTGGAAACAGAAGAAAGAAAATCAAATACTTCTTTAGATTGAGAGTTGGCAACAGCCAAATCGGTGGTTGCGCCAACTTTTGCTTGGATCAAGTGGTCGCAATGAACCGTTGTAGGTACCGCCACTTTAGATTTACCAGCATGCATAAATTGCAGTAAGGCCATCTGAGCCGTAGCATCTTGACACGCTACACGATCGGGAGCGAAATCAACATAATCTTTACCTCTAGTGAACGCATGCGAAGGATTTCCTTCCCACAAATGCGCATATAAAATCTTTTCAGAAAGCGTAAGCGGACGCCCTACTAATTCACGTGCTTTATCTACACGCTGGGGCATATTTGCATACACTTTTTTAATCATTTCAATATCAAAAGCCATAAAAAAAAGGTTATTTGTTTGCACCACAAAATTACGAAAAGATACACTTTTTAAAAAATATTTAATCGATTATCTTTATTGGTCGCAATTATTTTCTTAATAGGCAAAATCAATAGAACTTTATTATCGAAAAGGGAATTTAGAAGTGAAAAATTAAAAATAGTTTCTAATTTTAACAAAAAGTTTGTCAAGGTTAAACGGGATGAACTTGTTTACGGTAATATTTAAAAAACAAGACAATACCACTAACTAAACTCAAAAAGAAAACAGCTAACATCAGGTAAAAAAGACGATTACCGAGGGCTTTATCTTGTAATTCTGCTAAAAACAGATACCCTCGAATACCCATAAAAAACGAAAAGAGTATTGTAATAACCCCCATAGCCATACCGAGGGGTCGTGATTGTGTTACTGCTGCGATCATTAGCAACAATCCTGCTACTAAAGCATAATAATTGATTGAACCGGTTTCTATATAATTTTCAAGAAACCATAGCATAGCAAACGATGTGGCTATCAATTCAGGCAGAAAGCCTATCACCTTCTTGATCATTACAGCAATTTTTGAATGATCATCTCTTCGGTAATACCATCGGCATCTGCTTTATAATTTTTAATAATTCGGTGACGTAAAATACCTTCCGCAACCGCTTTCACATCTTCGATATCGGGAGAATATTTCCCCTGAAAAGCAGCATGTGTTTTAGCCGCAAGAATTAGGTTTTGTGATGCTCGTGGCCCGGCACCCCAATCCAAATAATTTCGAACATAATCGATTGCCATTGGCCCGTTAGGTCGGGTTTTATTTACTAATCGCACTGCATATTCTACCACATTATCGGCAACCGGTATACGGCGAATTAACTGTTGGAATTCAATAATTTCAGCACTAGTAAACAACGCATTACTCATCGGTTTGGAGTCATTTGTTGTGCTTTTTACCACTTGAACCTCTTCTTCAAATGTGGGATAATCCAATTTAATGGCAAACATAAAGCGGTCCAATTGAGCTTCTGGAAGCGGATAGGTCCCTTCTTGTTCAATTGGATTTTGAGTAGCCAACACAAAATAGGGCAAATCTAATTTATAATTTTGCCCTGCGATAGTCACCGCGCGTTCCTGCATAGCTTCTAGCAACGCTGCCTGCGTTTTTGGTGGCGTACGGTTGATCTCATCGGCTAAAATTATATTGGAAAAAACCGGTCCCTTTATAAATTTAAATTGGCGGTTTTCATCTAAAATTTCACTTCCCAAAATATCCGAAGGCATCAAGTCGGGCGTAAATTGAATGCGCTTAAAGTCAAGCCCTAAAGCTTGAGCAATCGTATTTACCATTAATGTTTTTGCCAAACCAGGCACTCCAACTAATAAGGCATGTCCTCCTGAAAATATACTCAATACAATTTGGTCGACTACGGCATCTTGACCAACTATTACTTTTGCTATTTCGGCTTTGAGTTCGTTACGTTTTTGAACTAAATTTTGAATCGCTGTTACGTCTGACATACTCCCGTTTTTGTTTTGCTATTTTTTCAACCAATTGTTGGTAAAAGTACATTCTTTGTACTCTCCATTGATTTTAATGTAGGTTTCTTTAATTTTTTGATCAAACCATTTTCCAATGGCTTTCAACTGTTTTTCTTTTAAAGCCAACTCCCTAATTTTGGTATAATCTTTACTAAAATCTGCGGGGTGTTCCTCGGTTTTGGAAGATACCGTTATAATTTTATACCGTTTCCCATTGCGTCCATCATCATCAAACAACGCTTGCGTTACTTCACCACTTTTCAAATTGGATACCAAGCTATACAATTCGGGATCCATTTTGGTTAGCTCAAAGTGCGTGTCTTGAGTCTTCGGATTTACCAATACACCACCATTGGCACGGGTTTCTTTTTCATCCGAAAGGGTGCGTGCAGCATCTGTAAACGAAATTTCTTTGGCTACTATGCGTTGACGCAACAATTCTGCTTTCTCTTTGGCCTCTTTCAAGGACGCGTTGGTCACTTTGGGCTTCATCAAAATATGGCGCAGTTCTAAATCTTGACCTTTTACCTTTTCCAAATAAATGATATGGTAGCCAAACTCGGTTTCAAAAGGATCTGATATTTCGCCCTCTTGCAACGAAAAGGCAACATCTTTAAATTCTTTTACAAAAGGAGTTTTTTTATTGATTTTATAAAATCCACCGCTGGATCGGGAACCCGGATCTTCTGTATACAATACCGCCTTTGTGGTAAAACTTGCCCCGTTCATTACTTCGGCTTTAATTTCTTTTAGCCGGTTGATAACGTTTTGCTTTTCTTCTTCACTCACTTTGGGAGTAATTACAATTTGTGCAATTTCGACTTCTGCACCAATTAATGGTAAATCGTCCTTTGGGAGTCTTTGGTAAAACGAACGCGTTTCTTCGGGGGTAATTTCGACAGCGCTGACAATTTTTTTGGTCATTTCAGAGGCCAATTGTTGCTGCTTCAAGAGCTCGAATAACTCCGCGCGAAATTCATCCTCATTATCTTTCTTAAAATATTTAACCACCGCATCCATTGATTTCAACTGTTCGACCATATAATCGATTTGTTGATTCATTCGTTCTTTTACATCTTCATCCCTCACTTGAATGGAATCTTGTATCGCTTGGTGGGCATACAATTTCTCTTCCATCAATTTTCCTAAAATTTGACAGCGGGTAATGTCTTTAATGGATTGTCCCTGACTTTCAATCTCTAAATACGTTTTATCAATATCGGAATCAAGCACATTGTAATCTCCAATGGTGGCAATAATCCCATCAATACGTTGGCGATTGGCACGCTGTGTTGCTTCTTTTTTATCGGGTTGTTTCTCAGGTATAATTTCTTGAGCTAAAACGGATGTACCGAAACACAACCCTAAAAAAAGTATACGAATTATTCGTAAAGTATGCATGAATTTATTTCTTTAATTGTTGTTTAACCCGTTCAAAAACGTCGTAATTCACATTTATTTGGAATTCACTCTTTAGCGCTTTAATCCAATTTTGTTCCAAATATTGTTGGTATTCATTGGTAGCCCTGCCCTTACATTCTTCCAATGTTTTAATTGCTGCAGGCAATACCTTGCGTACTTTGGCTACGTAATAATACTCCCCCTTTTGAGTGACTTCGGTAATTTTAGATTCTGGCGTGATATTTTTTGGTAAAGCGTCAGCACCTTCTTCATAAACACCATCATACATCATCACATTCAACTCCTTATCTGAATTAAACTTTTCTTTAATTGTTTTAGCATCCATTCCCTTTTTTAACAATCCCATCACCTTTTTCATCACCTCTGGTTTGGTAGACGAATAGACTTCGGCATCATAACGGGTTTTCCAAACATACTTTTGTTTGTTCTCTTCGTAGAATTGTTTTAGTCCAACCGTATCTGTTTTAGCACGTTGCCAAATTTCTTTTTCCATCAAATCAAACAACAACAAACCATCGCGATATTCATTCATTACGGCCGCAAACTCTGGGTATTCATTTTCTAAATTTTCATTATTAAAAATAGCGCGTTGTTCATCGGCAAAACGATCAAACAATACATCGACCAATTTATTTAACGGTTTGATGTTGCCACTGCTTTTTTGTTGCGTATACAAATAATCTAAAAACGTACCACCTTTAATCTCTTTTGATCCCACCATGAATAATCGAGTATCAAATTTTTTCAAATCGGTCGGCACCTTCCATTCTCCTTTGTAATAGGATTCGTCTACTGATTTTACAATCGCCTTGTACAACTTATTGTCTTTTTGAGTGGCGTATTTTTTTCGTAATTTGACTGCTAAGGCCTCACTAATTTTTTTAGAGCGGTCATCGCGCGCAATTTTTGATTCCAATTCTACTTTCATTTCATCTTTTGAACGCAGTGGAAATTTACCGTTTAATTTAACAATATGCCAACCATAAGCTGTTTCAAAGGGCTTGGACATTGGGTTTTCTTCCGACAAAGCAAACGCTTGGTTTTCAAACTCTTCGGAACTCAGTTGGCCCGATGCAAATTTATTCAACACCCCTCCTTTAGTTGATGAGGATTTATCTTCCGAAAATTGCTTGGCTAATTCTTCAAAATTTTCCCCTTGAAGCAATTTCTGGTAAATTTCATCAATAGTTGTTTTGGCTTTATTGGGATCCTCTCCTTCTTTTGGTTTTAAAATCATGATGTGAGAAACCCCGATCTCACCGCGATTGTCGCGCGTGGCATTAACCCTAATAATGTGATAGCCAAAACGACTGCGAACGGGCATTGAAACTTGATTTAAATCCGTTTTGTATGCTCCGTTTTCAAAGGCATACACCATTCTAAAAGCGGTAAAATAGCCCAAATTCCCTTTGTTTTCTTTGGCAGAAGGATCTTGCGAGGTTTCGGCGGCAACTGTACCAAAATCTTCTCCACCTTTAACAATACGATCCCGAATGGCCATAATTTTATTGTAAGCCGCTAATGTATCTTCGGGTGATGCATTTTCGTCGACCATCAATAAGATGTGTGAAGCATTAATTTCTTTTTGCAAACGCGCATATCCTTCATCCAAAAGCTCTTGTGTGACTTTGGAATCCATCAAATAATTTTTTGAAAGCTGTGTACGGTAGGATTTTAATTCATTTTGGTATTGCGCTCCGTTTTGCAAACCCAATTTAAAGGCTTTATTTACTTTTAGTTTATACCCGATATACAATTCGAGATATTGGGTAAGATCTTTTTGCGACTCATCTTTTACTAGGTCTAAGTTTTTGTTGTACACCCGAATAAACTCTTCGGAATCATAGGGCTTGTCATCAATAGTGAACAGTACTTCTTTAGTCGAATTCTGCTGTTGAGCAGTCATTGAAATCCCGGCTAACAAGGCAAAAAACAAATTTCTAATATTCATTGTATTGGGTAACATTACTATTTACGGTTTTACTAAAATTTGGTTTCATTCGAATTAACAAAAGTAACAAAACGCAGGCATTAAACAAGACTGCGCAGTACTATTAACAAAAATTTATTAACACGTTTTGGACCTGAATTTCGACACTTTTTTTACCCTGATAATTGAATGATAAATCGTATTTTTGCACCCAATTTTTATCGTATGAATTTTTTACAAGAAATCGAA
This sequence comes from Flavobacterium sp., assembly GCF_027484945.1. Lineage (GTDB taxonomy): Bacteria > Bacteroidota > Bacteroidia > Flavobacteriales > Flavobacteriaceae > Flavobacterium. The sequence continues at coordinate 2,160 of NZ_JAIXRZ010000022.1, read as the reverse complement.
AGAAGAAGGACTTTTGGAATTATTTCCCACCCCGATGCCGGTAAAACCACGCTTACTGAAAAACTCTTATTGTTTGGGGGTGCCATTCAAGAAGCGGGTGCAGTAAAAAGCAATAAAATTAAAAAAGGGGCAACGAGTGACTTTATGGAAATTGAACGGCAACGTGGAATTTCGGTTGCCACTTCGGTTTTGGCTTTTAATTATAAGGATAAAAAAATCAACATTCTTGATACACCCGGACATAAAGACTTTGCAGAAGACACCTACCGCACATTGACGGCTGTCGACAGTGTAATAGTGGTAATTGATGTGGCCAAAGGGGTTGAAGAGCAAACCGAAAAATTAGTTTCGGTATGTCGCATGCGCAATATCCCCATCATTGTTTTTATCAACAAGCTCGACCGTGAAGGTAAAGATGCTTTTGATTTAATGGATGAAGTGGAGCAAAAATTAGGATTACAAGTTACACCCCTTAGTTTTCCTATTGGGATGGGGTATGATTTTCAAGGTATTTATAATATTTGGGAAAAAAACATCAACTTATTTAGCAGTGACAGTCGCAAAAACATAGAAGATGTTATACAAATTACCGACATTCAAAATCCGGAATTAGAAAAAATAATTGGCGATAAACCGGCAAACAAACTGCGTGAAGAGCTTGAATTGATTCAAGAAGTCTATCCTGAATTTGATCGGGAGCGCTATTTAAATGGTAGCTTACAGCCTGTTTTTTTTGGATCGGCTTTGAATAATTTTGGGGTTCGCGAATTACTGGATGGATTTATTGCAATTGCTCCTAGTCCGCGTGCCAAAGAATCGGATACTCGCTTGGTTGAAGCAACCGAAACCAAACTCTCTGGGTTTGTATTTAAAATTCATGCCAATATGGACCCTAAACATCGGGATCGATTAGCATTTGTTAAGATTGTTTCGGGCACCTTTGAACGCAACAAACCCTACATGCATGTTCGTTTGAATAAAGGTTTAAAATTTTCTAGTCCGAACGCCTTTTTTGCAGAGAAAAAAGAAATTGTGGACATTTCCTATCCTGGTGATATTGTAGGGCTACACGATACCGGGAATTTTAAAATTGGTGATACGTTGACCGAAGGCGAAATGATGAACTTTCGCGGAATACCGAGTTTTTCTCCCGAACACTTTCGCTACATTAACAATGCCGACCCAATGAAGGCAAAACAATTGGAAAAAGGAATTGATCAATTAATGGATGAAGGTGTTGCCCAGTTATTTACCCTTGAAATGAACAATCGTAAAGTTATAGGTACGGTTGGAGCGCTTCAATATGAAGTAATTCAATACCGATTGGAGCACGAGTATGGGGCCAAATGTTCCTATGAAAATTTTCCGGTACATAAAGCGTGTTGGGTTAAACCCGAAGATCCTAAAAATGAAGAATTTGCTGAATTTAAACGAATCAAGCAAAAATTTTTAGCCCATGACAAGTACGGACAATTGGTCTTTTTGGCCGATTCTGACTTTACAATACAAATGACCCAAAGTAAATATCCTAGCGTAAAACTCTATTTCACCTCTGAAATTGACAACTAGATTCAAAAATCTGATTTATTTTTACACTGATTTATGTGTTTTTTATCGATATTTCTAGTACAAATGAGTGATATTTAAAAAATGATTTTATCTTTGTGTCGTAAAAATCATTTGAAATGAAAAAAAATACTATACGATTGTATTTTATTGGCCTGTTATTTTTTACTCAAATAGCGCTATTTGCCCAAGCTGGACCAGGTGACGACGATGATGGAGGCGGACTTAATGGCGGAGATCCTGCTCCTGCACCTATTAATACACATCTTATTATATTAGCTTTATTCGGATTAGCTTTTGCGTTTTATAAATTTTACGCCTACAAAAAAGCTTCATTAAAACAGTAATTAAATAGTATTCTTTATACGTTAAACCATACAATTTGTATGGTTTTTTTTTGCTTTAACAGCACACATAAGCATTACTTTTCAACAAACGATTTTATTAATTGATATATAAATAAAAAAAGGCCGCTCTAGGAGCGGCCTTAATTTTGTATTCATTGAAGAAATTATCGTTTCACTACACGTAGTGTTTTGGTATTTTCTCCTTGTGTCAAGATCACATTGTATACACCTGCTGGGTAATTTGCTC
>NZ_JAIXRZ010000008.1 GCF_027484945.1 Flavobacterium sp. | reverse complement strand
GGAAAAGACAAGTGTGGCCTTAAAATTTGAGGTTCCTACGCAAAAAGCCGCGATGGCGAGTATTACAAAAACCTTAGCGGGTCCAGCAGCGTCTGACTACTACAATGCTGCGCAATATTTTTATCAAGCAAATATTGAAATGGCTAAGGCATTAGAATATGTGAGCAAGGCGGTTGGATTAGTTAAAACTGGTGAGGATGTACCGTTTTGGCATTTGCGATTGAAATCCTTAATACAAGCCAAGTTGGGTGATAAAAAAGGTGCAATTGAAACTGCTAAATTGTCCCTAGCCGGAGCTCAAAAAGCCAAAAACGATGACTACGTTAAAATGAATAACGATTCTATAAAAGAGTGGAGTAAATAGAAATTGTAATTAAATCTCTTTTTTTGAACATGCCTCAAATAGTAGCTAACTTTTTGAGGCATGTTCATTTTCAGCGGATTTTTTTTTAAAAACAAACTTACGAGTTATTCGGTAAGTTCATTTTTCAAAATTGTTTCTCCCGATTGAGGTAAGATTAATTGAAGAATCCATCCCAAAAGTACGGTGAGCAATGCCCCAATAAAATTCAGCCATAAGAAACTCACAACATCCAAATAGTAGATGTAAAAAATTAAAAGTTGTGAAATAACGGCACCATAGAATAGGGCAGTAGCTTTAATATATTTGATATAAAAACCAACGAGGAAAATTCCGAGAACCGTACCATAGAAAATCGACCCAACGATATTTACCAACTGAATTAAATTTTCAAATAAAGTACCCACGCAGGCAAATAAAATTGCTATAATCCCCCACAATAGCGTAAAATATCGGGTGGCCATTACATAGTGTTTATCCGACTTAGTAGTTTTGATATTACGCTTGTAAATATCGATTGCTGTAGTTGAAGCCAAAGCGTTTAATCCAGAGGCAGACGATGACATAGCAGCACTCAAAATTACGGCTAGCAATAATCCAATCAGTCCTGTGGGTAAATAATTCAATATAAAATAAAGAAATACATAATCTTTATCATTGGTTTCTGCTTTGGGATCAGCTTTTTCGATTAATTCTTTAGCTTGATCACGCAGGTCACGCTCTTTACCCGATAAGGCGGTTAATCGATTTCGTAAAATCGGATTATCATAATTTTGATTTAAATGATCAATATACAATAAGTTATATTCTTTTTTTTCTTCGGTCAATGCTTTCAATTGGTCTTCCAACTGCTGGTATTCTTTTTCATAAGCAGACTTCTCAATAATCGATTTATTTACCGGGTTAAAGTTTAAAGGAACTTCATTAAATTGAAAAAAAACAAAAACTAAAACGCCAATAAGTAAAATAAAAAATTGCATGGGTACTTTTAAAAAACCATTCATGATTAAGCCCATCTGACTTTCCCGATCTGATTTTCCTGAAAGATACCGGCCCACTTGCGATTGATCGGTGCCAAAATAGGCCAAACTTAGAAAGAACCCGCCTGCAATTCCACTCCAAATCGTATACCGCGTTTCTGGATCGAAAGAAAAATCAACTACATTCATTTTCTCATTGGCACCAGCAATATGCATAGCATTTGAAAGGGTCATGTCATTCGGTAATAGCGATAAAATGAGAAAAAAGGTGATAATCATCCCGCTCATAATCACAAACATTTGTTGCTTCTGCGTGACATTTACAGCCTTTGTTCCCCCGGAAAAAGTATAAATGATAACTAAAATTCCAATTATGATATTCAAAAGCGTAAGATTCCAACCCAATAGCGTAGACAATACAATCGATGGGGCATATATAGTCAATCCCGTTCCAAGACCACGCTGAATTAAAAACAAAATCGAAGCAAGCGACCGGGTTTTAAGATCGAAACGCTGTTCCAAATATTCATAGGCAGTGTAGACTTTTAATTTATGATAAATAGGTATAAATGTTAACGAAATAACCACCATGGCAATGGGTAAGCCAAAATAAAACTGAACAAATCCCATTCCGTCATGATAGGCTTGCCCTGGAGTAGATAGAAATGTGATCGCACTCGCTTGGGTGGCCATAACCGAAATACCTACTGTAAACCAGTTGGTTTGCTTGTTGCCCAAGATGTATTCTTCTACATTGCGACTTCCTTGGGTTTTATAAACCCCATAAATTACAATCGAAAGTAAGGTTACCGATAATATGATCCAATCCAGTTGCTGCATCCTAGGAATAATTTTCCATAAGTAAATAAAAAATCAAAATATAAAGCGCGTTTATCACCAACAGCCATGTATAGTTATTGCTCCATCGGTTTTCTTTATTGGTTTTCATAAGCCATTAGTTTTTTGCCGAAATTAAATTTGCTAATAAACGATAGGCACCAGGTACTCCCTCTGGTAATTCTCGAAAAAAGCTTAATCCCGTGTAAATATAAGTACCTTTTCCGTAGGGTGCGACCAAGATAGCGCCGTCTTTGGGACTTTCACCCTGATCATTAGACGAAATTACTGCGGTAAATTGCGCATCCCATTCGTTTGGATAATAGAGTCCTTGTTCTTGTTTCCATCCTTTAAAATCGGCTTCTGTAATTTTATTTGGCGTATTCAAAATAGGATGATTGGGTTCTAAGAATCGTACCTCCGCATTTTCTTCGGTCACGCGATCGCGCGATATTTTAATAGGATAAGGGGCAATATCTTGGGTAACTAAATCATCCAACGTATTGTATTGAACAATCATCGTTTTGCCATTTTTTACAAAATCAAGGAGTAATTTTTGCTTGAAGGCCAGTTGACTAACTACGTTATAGGCCCGAATACCCGTCATCACAACATCGGCAGTTGCAAGCAATTCTGGAGTAATTGCATCGGGTTTAGTAATAAGAACCTCATAGCCCATCTGTGTTAGACTTTCGGGTACTTCATCACCAGCACCCATAATGTAAATTATTTTCGCTGCATTGGTTTTAATATCCAACTTTATAGCCTTAGCACTGGCGGGTTTTAAAACCATTTGCTTGTAGATATGCGGATAAATAATATCGATTTTATCATGTGAATATACTTTTTCATCCACCGTTACTAAACTTTGAATGACGGCTTCAGAGGCTTCTTTTGGTGGCGCGAGTACAAATTCTATAGTTGTTGTTTCGCCTTTATGTTGCATTGAAAAAGGGACACGTTCGGGACTTGCTTTCCAACCTTCAGGAACGGATAAGCTGACAGCTCCCGATACATTATCTTTGCCTGATTTTACAATAACGTGTATTTCACGACTTCGGTTTTTTGGAAAAATTGCTACTTTTTCTTTAATCGTTGAAGTTACAATTGGAACTATATCCAAGGGTTGATAAACTTCCCCTTTAACATCGTCATTATATTTGTAAATAATCGTTCGCGTAAATTGAATTTCAACTCCAAGAATACGCAAATAAAATGTCACTTGGGTTGGTCGTAGCACATCGGGTTTGCCAATTAGTTCTTGATTATTAATTGAATACATCCCAATAGTCCCAGCCTCTTTTAGGTAATAGGGTGAGGTGTATGCTAATGTTGAAGGAAGCGTAAGCTGAAACGATGTTGTACAACTCTTGTTAAAAGCTAAATTTTGATTTTCCCAAATTGCCTTAGTTTTAGGAGCTGATTCAACACGATTAATAGTAATAGCGTTGGAACTTCGGTTAATGGCTTCTAATTTTACTTTCAACGTATTACCAGGAGTAACTTCTTGAACATCGGCAACGGCTTCCAAATATAGTCCGGCGCATGCGCTGATTATTGCTTTGATTTCTTCTGATTTTTGGTTTCTCCAAAACGGATCTTGAAGTTGTTGTATTAGCAAATACGCTTTAACTAAATCGGGCACACTCGCACCGGGGTTATTAGGATTGTATTCTTTTTGAACTTTAGATAAAAGTTCACCTACAGCTTTTCCATCCGTCAAACGGTTCCAAGTGGTGTCTATCCCGTCAAATAAATTGTTTTTTTCAATAGGAGGCGACCCTTTTAAAAATTCTAAGTATTCAAATTCCTCCCCGCGACTTCCGGTATTTCCAAATCCTTGTGATTGATGGCAACTCCGACTTAACGCAGCTATTTCCTGATTGGATTTTCCGGCAAAAGGGTAAAATACACCAATTTGCAATTGGGCTTGATTGCTTTTGTCGGCTTTTTCAAATTTTTCTTTACTTCCATAAAACCACCAAGAGGTATTAAAATAAATTCGATGCGGTTGCCATGTTTGTACATAATCCAATTGATTGGAAAATTGATTGGGTTGATTGGCCAAATCAAAAGCTTCCATTGAAAGCAGTGCAGACGCGGTATGATGACCATGCGTAGTACCAGGGGATCGGTGATCAAAACGATTGATGATAACATCGGGTCGAAACGCTCGAATTGCCCATACCACATCACTCAACACAAGGTTTTTATCCCAAATTTGAAGGGTTTCGGTTGGATTTTTAGAAAATCCGAAGTCATTTGCTCGAGTAAAAAATTGTTCGCCACCGTCGATTTTTCGTGCTTCAATAAGCTCTTGGGTACGAATAATACCTAATAATTCGCGCAATTCGGGTCCGATTAAATTCTGTCCACCATCACCTCTTGTAAGCGATAAATAGCCGGTTCGGGCATGCAGTTCATTGGAAAGATAGGCAATAAGACGGGTGTTTTCATCGTCGGGATGCGCTGCAATATAGAGCACATTTCCCAAAAAATTCAGTTTTTCAATCTGATGATAAATCTCCGAAGCATTCGGTTTATTCGGTCGTTGTGACCAAGAAGAAATGCATAGGGTGAAAGAAAAAAAAAAAAAAAATCTACGCATGAGGATTGGTTTTGAAGCTTCCAAAAATACTGTTTTTTGTTGGCGTAATTTTTTCTTTTTCATTAATCCATAAAATCGGGTTGATCATTATGAGGTTTAAGAATCGTAATGCCTTTTTGTAGCAAAAGGTTGTTAGGATAGGTATTAAGCGCTCCATCCTGCGATCGAAGGTTGATATGAAAAGCATTAATATCTTCGATCTCGCCTTGAACTGGAAAATCTTTATCGTTAATACAAATAACATCACCAATCTTGAATGGAAAAAAGAAAAAAAGTATAATCCCCGAAGTGATATTACTCAAAATTGACCATTGGGCAAACATAGCAACTCCAATAACTGTAGTAATGGAAGAAACAGTTACGAGTATATCTTCTTTTTGGACACCCCAGATTACAATTAACGCTATAAAGGCAACGATATTGATCAGTAAATCAATGTATTTAATTACGAGATTGGCGCGGTGTTCAAGATTGTGGTTAACTTTGGCATAACGGCGAACGACTTTAGCAACGAGTAATCGAAGCACAAAGACTACAATGAGTACACTTGCGGTTGCTATTATTTCGGAGGTAAATTGATTGAATTCCATTTATAAATGACCTTCTTGATTTCTTTGGTTATAATAATTCAATTGGTGTTCGGCTACATAATTTCTAAAAATAGCTACAAGTGATTCATAGTACTTTTTTAAATGCTTGACCGTAAGTTCGGGATTGCTATCAATTGGAATGGTCACAGGCATTTCATTTAAATAAAGGTGCAGTTCAGGATAATTTTCGCGAATCACCATGGTTACTTTCAATATTTTGGCATTCATTTCCGCTTCCGTTTCCATAATCGAATCGGTATTTGGGTTGTGCCCTATAAAAGTAAAACTATTTTAAAAAATGAGTTGTTAAATAATGATAAACTTTTTCAGTTGGCAGCCCTACTACATTAGTATATGAACCTTCTATTTTTGAAATTCCGGTCAATCCGATCCAATCTTGTATTCCATAGGCCCCAGCTTTATCAAAAGGTTGGTATTTTTTTAAATAGTAATGAATGGACTTTAATGATAATTGTGCGAAGGTCACTTTTGTTTTTTCAAAAAAAACGACTTCACTTTCTTTAGTTTTAATGCAAACCGAAGTGATTACTTCATGCGTGTTGGCGGATAATGCTTGTAACATTTGCACTGCATCGGTATAATCTTTTGGCTTTCCTAGTGCTTTATTTTCTAGCCAAACTATAGTGTCGCTGGTAACTAAAACCTCATGATCTGCTAAGGTTCCTTCAAATGCAGCGGCTTTGAGTTGGGCTAAATAGTTGGTTATCGCTTCCGCATGTAAGTCGTTGGGATAGATTTCTTCAATTTCTTTGATGCGAATTTCAAACTCAAGATCCAAATCTTTAAAAAATTGCTGCCTTCGGGGTGAACCTGAGGCAAGAATAATTTTGTAGTTATCCAACATTATGAATTAAATTTAATGTTAGTACTGCTAAAGAGAAAATTCCAAATACGGTTATCACTTTCATTAGTAAACTTAATTGGGAATAATCGGCTTTCGTTTTGGCTTGAAATATGCGAATAGCTACAAAAAAAAGCGGAGCAATGATTGTAAGTCCCAAGTAGCCCATTAGGTAAAACAATTTGTTTTCAAGTAAATGGGTAAAACAATAATATAAAATTAAGCCACTACTAATCATTGCCAAAACAGCAATAATTAAATTTGTTTTTTGAATACCCAATGCAATGGGAAGGGTTTGCATACCTTGTGCATCATCACCTTCACGATCTTCAGCATCTTTTATAATTTCTCGAATTAAGGTGATTAAAACGGCGATGAGCGCATAATTTTTAACCATACCAAACAAAGCGCCCATGGCTAGTTGGTTACCTTGATGCGTTACCGGATACACATCAAATACGGGGACCAATAGTACGCTAGTTCCAGCCAAAAGTGCAATAACTAAATTGCCAACCAAAGGCATTTGCTTTAATGAAGAAGAATAAATATAAAGGAGTGCCACAATTAAAACGAAAAATACGCCAAAGCCAGGTCGACCAATAGCGTTGGATAAATACATTCCAATTCCAACACCTAAAATGGAAAGTCCAGCATACAAATAATAGGCAAAATCCTCTGCAATTGATTTTCCAATAATGCATTTATTGGGTTTGTTAAGCGCATCAACTTCTTGATCGAAAATATCATTAATTATATAACCTCCGGCTGCGATACAAACCGAAGCCAATACAAAAAGACTGTATTCAAAATGTGTTAATGCGAAGTAATAATTTAGTTGTTCAAAAAATCCATAGCGGATAATCAATTGCATAATGGCCAAAACCATTAAATTTTGGTAACGGATTAATTTTAAATAGTTCATCGTTAACATAGAAAATTCAGTGTAATTAATCGTGTTTTCCGTTGTAATAGGTGTGCCATTTGCCTTGTACTTTCATGACTTGCTCAATCACATCGCGCACAGCTCCCTTTCCACCATTTTTATGAGAAATATAGGTTGAAATCGCTTTGATCTCTGGACTTGCATCTTGCGGGCAGGTGGGAAGCCCTACTTTTTGCATTACATGATAATCGGGAATATCATCGCCCATATACAATACTTGTGAGGGCTGAATTCCGTAGATGTCACAATATTCCTCAAATGTAGCTACCTTATCGGGCGTAGCTAAATAGATATCGGTGATGCCTAGATTGCGCAATCGAATGCGAACCCCTTCATTACTGCCTCCCGAAATAATACAGACCTTATAACCCGATTCTAAAGCTGCTTTCATTGCAAAACCATCACGAATGTTCATTTCGCGCAACATTTCACCTGTCGGAGATACATGTACGGTTCCATCGGTTAGTACGCCGTCGACATCCAATACAAATGTTGTGATGCCATTCATGAGTTCTTTATAACTTTTTGCCATGATCAATAATAGATTTTGTCAAGAGTTGGTAAATTTCTTTTTGGGTTGTTTGGTTGAGCATTTCCAAATGGCGATTCAGTGTTTCGGTATCGTCGCGAAGTGCCGGACCCGTTTGCGCTTCTTTTGGGGAAAGTGTTTGTATTTTATCAGCGGTTTCGCTAATTAACGGTTTGAGAACCGCAAAGGGTACATTATGTTCATTGCATAAATCTTCTCCTATTTGGTAGAGATGATTGGTAAAGTTACAGACAAATACTGCGGCAAGATGTAATGCTTTTCGTTGGTCTTCGGACACTTGATAGACCGCATTTGATACCGATTCAGCTAGTTTTTTTAACCGGTTATAATCGGCTTCATTTTCGGCTTCCAAACAAAAAGGAATTTGGGTATATTCGATTTGTTTTCCATGCGTAAATGTTTGTAAGGGATAAAATACCCCACGCCGATTTTTTGAATTTAAAACGGATAAAGAAGTTGTTCCCGACGTGTGGACTACCAATTGGTCTTTAAGGAGAAGACTATTGGAAACCGATGCAATCGCATGGTCAGCAACCGCTATCAAATAGATGTCAGCAACAGTTAATTGTTCAGGATTGGTAATAATATCGAGGTCAGGAAATTGATTTTCAAGCGTTTTTGGATTTCGGGCTAAAACTTGAACGATGTGTACATTTCCACTTTCGCGAAAGGCCAAAATAAGATGCTGCGCCACTTTTCCGGAACCGATTATTACCACTTTTACCATGGATGTAAAAGTATTAAAAAATGAGCAAAATGCAATTTTATTCCAAACACCCTACATTTCCTAATATTCCTTTAAAATCAGCAATGGTTCGCTGTAAAAACATTTTTTTTGGTGTATTTTTGCATAAATTTTATAGAAATGGCCGATCGTATCGCTTCCTTTTTGTTTTCTACCCGTTTAATGGCGGTTTTATTTATTCTATTTGCAACTGCAATGGCTGCGGGAACCTTTATTGAAAGTAGTTATAACACAGATACTGCTCGTATTTGGATTTATAACACCAAATGGTTTGAGTTAATTATGCTGTTTTTTCTAATCAATTTTTTTGGAAATATCAAGCGTTACCAATTGCATTTACGTAAAAATTGGGTGACTCTGCTGATGCATTTGGCTTTTATTTTTATTATAATCGGTGCTGGAATTACGCGATATATTAGTTATGAAGGAGTCATGCCCATACGTGAAGGCGAAAGTGCAAAACAATTCTATTCAGATAAGAATTATTTAACCGTATGGATTGACGGTCAATACCAAGGCGGTTTGAAACGTCGAATTATTGAAAAGCCTTTGCTGTTGTCTGAAGCTGTATTTCCTCCTTTTGCGTCGAATCATTTTTCAATTGATGAAAAATTTGACCAAACACCTTTCCAAATCACCTACAAAAAGTTCATGATGGACGCCAAACAAACCATAAAAGCGGGTTCGAATGGCAAGTTTTTCTTGAAAATGGTTGAGGCTGGTGGTGGTGAACGTCATGAGCACTCTTTAGAAGAAGGCGTTGTGCAAAACATTCATGGGCTACTTTTTACCTTAAACAAGCCAATGGAAGGTGCCATTAATTTAATTACAGATGGCAAAAAGACGACAATTCAATCTCCATTTGCTGGGAATTTTATGCGTATGGCCGACCAGTTCAAAGGGGAAATTGGTGCTAATAGTAAGCAAGACTTAATGTTTCGATCGTTATACAACGTTGGTGGCTCTCAATTTGTTTTTCCTGAACAGCCAATTAGAGGGAAAAAGGAGTGGACATCGGGCACCAACTACAAAGCCAAAAATGCTGATGACGCTTTAATTGTAACCGTTACTTCGGGAGGTAAATCGCAAGAGGTGACCTTGGTGGGGTCGAAAGGAAAGACCGGTGAACCGCAAGTAGTAAAATTGGGCGGTCTAGAGTTTACCTTGCTCATGGGGAGTAAAGTATATGAATTACCATTCAGTATGCGTTTAAATGATTTTATAGCAGATAAATATCCGGGTACCGAAAAGAGTTATTCGGCATTTAAAAGTAAAGTGACCGTAATGGATAAAGGAAAAAATACCGACGCCGAAATTTATATGAATCATATTTTAGATTATGGCGGGTACCGCTTCTTTCAGTCTTCGTTTGATCCCGATGAGAAAGGAACAGTACTCTCAGTCAATCATGATTTTTGGGGAACATTGATCACTTATATTGGTTATTTTTTATTGTTCTTTGGTATGTTAGCGCTCTTATTTGATAAGAATACCCGTTTTGCAGATTTGAAAAAGAAATTGGCTCAAGTTAAAGCTAAAAAGCAAGCGTTAGCAACGTTAGTACTACTATTGTTGAGTTGTTTTGTTCAAGCACAGCATACAGATCATGACGGTCACCAACATAATAGTCCGCTTGGTGTCCCTGCTAAATTTAGTTTTTTGGATTCAGTAAAAAAGTATGCAGTTCCCGAAATTCAAGCCGAGAAATTCGGTCGATTAGTCATTCAAGACGAGGGCGGTCGGTTGAAGCCGGTCAATACGTTTTCCTCTGAACTGCTGCGAAAAGTTAGCAAAAGTGATACGTACGAGGGTTTAAATGCCGATCAGGTATTTTTATCGATGGTGATGTATCCGCGCGCTTGGGAAAATTTACCAGTTATTTATTTGAAAAGAGGAAACGATAGTATACGAAAAATTATTGGCGTTGATGCGGAAGTAAAATATGTGAAATTTAAAGATTTTATCACTGAAAATGGAATGTATAAACTAGCTCCTTTTTTGGATGATGCTTATAAAACGACCAATCCCAATAATTTCCAAAAGGATTTTGTAGAAGCCGATAAAAAAATCAATTTATTATACAGTGCCATGTATGGCGGGATATTAAAGATTTTTCCTGTTCCTAAAGATAAAAGCAACAAATGGGTTTCTTATATGGAGTTGAATCAGGCAACGGGTACTGATTTGGATAAAATAAAGAATGCATTCCCCTATTATTTGAATGAATTGGGTCGCGCCTCCAAAACAAAAAATTACACCTTAGCCAATACCTTGTTGAAAGGGTTAGAAGATTTCCAAAAAAAATACGGAAAAGCAGTTCGTCCTTCGGATCAACAAATCGATTCGGAAATCATATTAAATAAATATGATGTTTTCCGAAACTTATTTTGGTTGTATATGCTCGCGGGTAGCCTAATGTTGGTTCTAGTAATTGCTCGTATTTTTACCAACCACCGATTATTACGCATTGCGATCAATTCATTCCATGTTTTTATTGGAATTTTGTTTGCATTGCATACTGCGGGATTAATTGCGCGTTGGTATGTTTCGGGGCACGCACCTTGGAGTGATGCTTATGAGAGTATGATTTATGTGGCTTGGGCGACGATGTTCTTTAGTTTAATGTTTGATCGAAAATCAAAGCTAACCATTGCAGCAGGGACATTTGTCACTTCTATGATTTTGATGGTAGCCCATATGAGTTGGATGGATCCACAAATTGCCAATCTACAACCGGTATTGAATTCGTATTGGTTAATGATTCACGTTGCCGTAATTGTAATGAGTTACGGACCATTTACATTGGGTATGATTTTGGGTATTATAGCGTTAGTACTGATGTTGGCTACCAATGAAAAGAACAAGGAAGTAATGGTATTAAACATTAAAGAAATAACCTACATCAATGAAATGGCTTTAACTTTAGGTTTAGTATTATTAACCATAGGTAACTTTTTAGGAGGGCAATGGGCAAATGAAAGTTGGGGTCGTTATTGGGGTTGGGATCCAAAAGAAACTTGGGCGTTAATTAGTATTATGGTATATGCCTTTGTTATCCATGCACGATTGGTTCCAGGTTTACGCGGATTGTTTGCATTTAATTTTATGAGTGCTTTGGCGTTTGCTTCAATACTTATGACTTATTTTGGTGTAAATTTTCACCTCACCGGTATGCATTCGTATGCCACGGGTGAAAAACAGAATGTAGCTATTTACCTTCGTATTTTTGTCGTTTTTATGCTTTTTTCATCATTAGTATATTGGCGCTATCGAAAGTTTTATAAGTCATAACCAAAATCATTATTAAGGTTCAATCGTATTGTTGGGCCTTTTTTTATGGGATTGATTGCTTGCGGTTTGTTCTAAAACTAAGCAACGAACTTATCCAATTCGTTTGCATTTCTTTTCTCTATTGGTTAAAGAAAGGTAAAAATTAACACAATTTTATTGAATGTATCGGATACAGATGGACAATTTGAACTAAATTCGATAAAAAAATTATGAAACTAAAATTTATTGCACTAGCGTTGTTCATGTTCATGGCATCGTGCAAAAACAACGAAACTTTACTTGCAGAAAACAAGACTAATTTCATAATCAACGAACCCATGACTACCCGTGAAACCATTTATCAGTTTAAAGTTGAAGATATAGAAGGTACTGTTTTTGACTTCGCCTCACTTAAAGGGAAAAAGATAGTAGTAGTAAATACGGCATCCAAGTGTGGATTAACCCCACAGTATAAAGCATTGGAAGCCCTTTATGAGCAATACAAGGATAAAAATTTTGTGATAGTTGGTTTTCCCGCCAATAATTTTGGAAAACAAGAGCCGGGTACCAATAAAGAAATTGCTACGTTTTGTCAAAAAAACTACGGAGTAACTTTTCCAATGATGGCTAAAGTTTCTGTAAAAGGGGAGGACATGTGTGGGGTATATCAGTTTTTAACACAAAAATCGCGAAATGGTTTAGAAGACAGTCAGGTAGAATGGAATTTTCAAAAATACTTGATTGGTTCCGATGGACATTTAGAAAAAGTAGTAGCACCGCAAGTTTCCCCGATGGATTCAGAAATTGTTGATTGGATTACCAAGTAAAAATACGCCCCATTTTATATGGGGATTTTTTTTTAAAAGTGTTCGAGAAAATATGTATTTTTACAACCCAAACAGCACACTTCACCATGAGTCAAAAAGTCTTACTCAATTCGACAGAAGTACAGATCATATTGCATCGTTTGGCTTGTCAGTTAATCGAAAAACACCTTGATTTTAGTTCGACCGTTTTAATTGGACTACAGCCACGTGGTAAATTTTTGGCCCAACGTATCGCCCAGTTGTTGCAAGATGAGTATCAAGTATCCAATGTGCGCTTGGGATTTTTGGATATTACTTTTTTTAGGGATGATTTTCGAAGAAGCGACAAACCATTAGAAGCAAATAAAACTCAAATTGATTTTTTGGTTGAAAATCAAAAAGTGGTTTTTATTGATGATGTGTTATATACAGGCCGAAGTATTAATGCTGCTTTGACCGCTATTCAATCGTTTGGTCGACCCTCTGAAATAGAATTATTAACCTTTATTGACCGTCGTTTTAGCCGTCATTTGCCAATTCAACCCGATTATCGTGGACGGCAGGTTGATGCTATAAATGAAGAGAAAGTCAAAGTTTGTTGGCACGAAAACGAAGGCGAAGATGCGGTCTATTTGGTTACACAACATTAAACAACAACGCAATGACTGAACTTTCTGTAAATCACTTGCTAGGTATCAAATATCTCAAAGATGAAGATATTCAATTGATCTTTGAAACGGCAGATCATTTTAAAGAAGTAATTAACCGTCCTATAAAAAAAGTTCCTTCTTTACGCGATATTACTATAGCAAATATATTTTTTGAAAACAGTACCCGAACCAAATTATCCTTTGAATTAGCGCAAAAGCGATTGTCAGCCGATGTCCTTAGTTTTTCTGCAGCACAATCTTCGGTTAAAAAAGGGGAGACCCTTATTGATACGGTAAATAATATTTTGGCCATGAAAGTGGATATGGTTGTGATGCGGCATTCGCATCCTGGTGCTGCTTATTTTCTTTCACAAAATGTAAATGCACGAATTATCAATGCAGGAGATGGAGCCCATGAGCATCCAACACAAGCACTACTCGACAGCTACACAATCCGAGAGCGTTTGGGTGATATGGCAGGCAAAAAAGTAGTTATTGTAGGTGATATTCTCCATTCTCGTGTAGCGTTGTCTAATATATTTGCTTTACAAATGCAAGGTGCAGAAGTTCGCGTATGTGGTCCTAACACTTTGATTCCTAAATACATTGAAAGTCTAGGTGTTAAAGTTGAATCCAATTTGCGAAATGCTCTAGCCTGGTGTGATGTTGCCAATATGTTGCGTATACAAAATGAACGATTGGATGTGACCTATTTTCCTTCTACCCGCGAATATGTGCAGCAATATGGATTAACAAAAGAAATTTTGGATTCGTTATCAAAAGAGATTGTGATTTTACATCCTGGTCCAATTAATCGGGGTGTCGAAATTACTTCTGAAGTCGCCGATGGTCCGCATTCCCTTATACTTGATCAAGTTGAAAATGGAGTAGCTATTCGTATGGCAGTGATCTATCTTTTGGCTTCAAAAATTAAACAATAGCATGAAAGTTACCGTTAAAGGACATACTACAGTAATTCGAAATACGGCTGATACAGCTGTTGTGTTTTGTGATAAAATTAGCCATGAATTGGGAAATTTTCGCACTCAAAATTTAATTTTAGATTTAACTCATGGACGTGTATCCTTGGCTGATATAAATGGCTTCTTGTCCCTATCAAAGGCCCATAAAAAAGAAAAAAAGTCGTTTGTAATTGTGGCTCAGGATATGGATTATAATGCCATTCCGAATTCGTTGCATGTAGTGCCCTCATTACAAGAAGCCCATGATATTATAGAAATGGAAGAGATTGAACGTGATTTAGGATTTTAAAATGAACCATAAAATTTTTATTTACAGCTACACTATTATACTGTTGGTGTTGACCTTTATCTTTTTTCGCCGGTTGTTAGAGAATTTAAAATCGGGTGATTTTGAATATTTGAAATTAGCACTAAATTTAGGGATTATGGTAGTTCTAATTCTAAAAATTGTGCGTTTGGGTAAAATTGAAAATCAAAAAAACAACGCTAATTGAAACTAACGCTATTAGGTTGTTACGCCGCCACACCCCGAACCTTATCCAATCCAACTGCTCAGGTTTTGGAAATCAAGAATCATGTTTTTTTAATTGATTGCGCAGAAGGCACTCAAGTCCAATTGCGAAAAAGTAAAATAAAGTTTTCAAAGATCAATCATATTTTTATTTCCCATTTGCATGGCGATCACTTTTATGGATTGGTTGGGTTGATTTCGACTTTTATGCTCTTAAACCGTGAACATGATTTGCATGTATATGGCCCTAAAGGGATTAAAGAAATAATCTTACTACAGCTGCGTGCTTCGGGTTCATATACGGGGTATTCGTTATTTTTTCATGAATTGGAATCAAAAACACCGGTACTAATATTTGAAGATGAAAATGTTCGGGTTTCTACAATACCTCTAAATCATCGTATTTATACTAATGGTTTTTTGTTTCAAGAGAAGAATAAAGAACGTAAAATCAACCTTGAGAAGGTTGAAGAATATGGCATTGATAAAGTATATTACCAAAAAATTAAGTATGGAGGGGATATACAATTGGATGATGGCCGAATTATTCCCAATAGTGCGTTAAGTTTTGACCCTGTAGTAGCTCGAAGTTATGCGTATTGCAGCGATACAGTTTATGATGAACGTATTGTTCCATTATTAGATGGGGTCGATTTATTGTATCATGAAAGTACATTTCTCGAACGCGATGCCCATTTGGCAGAACGAACAATGCATTCAACCGCAAAACAAGCCGCTCAAATAGCCCTTTTGGCAAACGTACGATACTTATTGTTGGGCCATTATTCCACACGATATGGATCAATTGAAGAATTTAAGTCGGAAGCAGCCACACTATTTAATCAGGTTTGGTTGGCAGAAGACGGAAAAGAAATTGAAATTCCGTTGCGTTAATTTTACTTCCCATTCTTTTGCCTTATTTTCGTAAATAAATTGATGTAAAATGAAAGACTTAGGCAATTACCGTAAATCGTATCAAAAAAGTGAACTTTTAGAGGGGGAACTCCCTGAAGATCCTATTAATTTATTTAACCGCTGGTTTCATGAAACGGAGGACTTTGGTGGTATTGAAGAAGTAAATGCGATGACCATTGCTTCCATAGGTTTGGATGGCTTTCCCAAGTCAAGGGTTGTTTTATTAAAAAAGTTCAACGAAGAAGGATTTATTTTTTATACAAATTATGAATCAGAGAAGGGGAGAGCATTAGAAGTCAACCCTAACGTATGTTTGTCGTTTTTTTGGCCTACGATGGAGCGTCAAGTAATTATAAAAGGGGTAGCTGAAAAAACATCAACTGTCGTTTCGGATAATTATTTCAATAGTCGTCCAGATGGAAGTAAATTGGGAGCAATTGTATCACCCCAAAGTGAAGTTATTCCCTCTCGAACATTTTTAGAAGAAAATTTACAACAATTAGAAAAGGAATATGAAGGACAGCCCATCCCTCGACCAAGCTATTGGGGTGGTTATTTGGTGCGTCCTGTAGTAATAGAATTTTGGCAAGGTCGACCAAATCGATTACACGACCGAATTCGATATTATCTATTGACAAATCTTTCATGGAAAATAGATCGTCTCGCTCCTTAAAATGTAAGAAAATTACCTAATAAAAATAAATAAATATGTAGTTCATCGATTATTTTTGTCATTTCAGCGATGTAGTAGTAAGTTTGGATAACCAAATCAAAACAACGTTCATCAATTATTAACAGACAAGATATTTGCCCCACATCTATCCGTCAAAACTTAACCTACTACTATGAAAGCTAAACTACTTCGTTTATTGTTACCAATTGCTTTGGTATTAACATTAGTATCTTGTTCAAAAGAAGAACAAATGGATGCTGAATTGAAAAATGCACGTTTAGTTACTACTTATAACTATTCGGAAGAAGAACTTGAACTAGCCAACTTAATCAATGCGTACCGCGTTAGTGTAGGATTAAATTCGTTGGAAATTGTAAATCACATTTCATACAAATCATTAGAACACAATGAATACATGATCGGCAATAAAGTTGTTAATCATGATTACTTCGAATCGCGCGCTAACAATATCAAGTATTTATTAGGAGCAGTTCGCGTAGGAGAAAATATTGCTTTTAATTTTTCTACGCCAACTTCGGCCTTGTATGCTTGGAGAAATAGTCCGGGACACAAAGCAAATTTAGAAGGAGATTACACCCATTTTGGGATATCGATTACCATTGATCCCGAAACCGGTAAAAAATATTATACCAATATGTTTATGAAGAGATAATTGATTTATAGTTTTGTTTGATTTTGAGAGAGACCATCCTTCGGGATGGTTTTTTTGTTTTTTTAAATATTAACAACTTACAGTCAACAGTTTTCAGTTTTCAGTTTACAGTTTTCAGTTTTCAGCTTTCAGTTTTCAGTTTACTGTCTATAGTCCAATGTCCAACGTCCAATCTCTTAAATCAAATATCAAATGTCAAATATCAAATATCAAATTTCTAACGTCTAACATCTAACGTCTAACGTCTTAAATCAAATATCAAATATCAAATATCAAATATCTAATATCTAATGTCTAACCTCTAAGCTCACAGCACAGCTCACTTCTACTACTTCGATGTTGGCAATTTTACACTTCTATCAAACAGCCTAAACATTACTAATTAATTACTCAGATTTTAACCTGTAGAATCAAATTTTCGTTCGTATTTGGGTTTATAATAGTAGAAATTACTATGCAAATAGCTTTTTAACCAAAAGGTCCTAATGTCCCATAAAAAAAACGCCTCACTTTTACATGAGGCGTCATCGGGTTTAAAACAATTTATAATTGGAATTATAATTTGATAATGATAAATTCAGAACGACGATTAGCTTGATGTTGCTCTTCTGTACATTTTGACTTATTGGTCGGTTCACATGCACAATCATTAATTAATTGGGATTCGCCATAACCTCGTCCGGTCAAGCGTGATGCAGCGATACCTTTTTCAGTTAACCAAGCAATAATTGATTTTACTCTTCGATCGGATAATGCAGCATTATATTTAGCAGTTTGACGGCAATCCGTATGGGTACGTACATCAACTTCCATGTTTGGATATTCATTCATAACCGCTAATATTTTGGCTAATTCAATTGCTGCGTCAGGACGAATATCAGCTTTATCTAAGTCAAAATAAATATTATTTAATTTCACTACTTTGGCCAAATCGTTCCCTTCCTCTATTGGTTTAACAATACGTTCCATTGCAATAGGGACGAATGTTTTTCCCGTTTCATTTCCTGTCAATACAGGGGTATCTACAGTAGAATAATCAGTTAATGATGTTTTGATATACAATTTAGTTTCGCAATCTTGGGTGCCAAAATCAAATTTACCTTCACCATCGGTTTTAATTTCTTTTATCACATTAAAATTTTGATCTTGAAGTATTACGGATACACCAGCTAAAGGAGTTCCATTTTCACGATCGGTAACAATTCCATTAACAGCTTGTTCACAATCGACAATACGTGTAATTTCTTTAAAACGATAGATATCATCATTGCCCAATCCACCTGCACGGTTGGAGGAAACAAATCCTGTACGGTCTTGTTCATTAATAATATATGCAAAATCATCATTCGAACTGTTTACGGGTTCGCCCAAGTTATGAACCCGCTTAAAGGAGCCATCCTTTTGAATTTGTGCATAATAAACATCTAAACCGCCCAAACCTGGATGACCATCTGAGGCAAAATAGAATTCACCATTTGAAGTTAGCATTGGAAAAGTTTCGCGCCCTTCAGTATTAATTAAGTCACCTAAATTAATTGGTTTACCATAGGTGCCATCGCCATTAATTGCTACTTTAAAGAGATCAGAAGCTCCTTTTGTTCCCGGCATATCTGAAACGAAATACAAGGTTTTTTCATCCGGACTTAATGCGGGATGAGCCGTTTGATAATCGTTACTATTAAAAGGCAATTCTTTGATAGCAGTCCATTTTCCGTTTGCAAACGTAGCGGTATAAATTTTGAGTAGGGTAGCGCCACTAGCATTTTTCTCACGCTTTTCCAAAAAACTATTACGGGTAAAGTAAACGGTTTTTCCATCTTTTGTAAATGAACAAGTAGATTCATTAACACGTGTATTTAATCCCGCATCATAGCGTTTAGGATTCGATACAGCACCTCCTTCGCCGATATCGGCAACATATAAATCGGTAAACGATTCTCCCGTCCAAGTATGTTTTCGTTTTCCAATACTTCCAGTGTCTCGAGCAGAAGTAAATACAATTTTTTTATCGAGATATGCTGCTCCATAATCAGAATACTTAGAATTTATTCCGGCATTCTCAATAGTATAACGACCTGAATTTTTTTTGATTACTGCTAGATAATCTTTTTGTGAAGCTGCTAATTTTGCTCGTTGGTCGTTGCCGCTCTTTTGGTTGAAAATAGCCATCATTTCGTCTGCTTTTGCATAATCCTTTAGTGATTTAAGGGATTGTGCATAACGGTAATAGCATTCAGGTGATATGTCTTTTGTAAAGGCAAATAATTCACCATACCATTTTGCAGCATTTGTAAGATCACCTTTATAATAATAAGCGTCACCTAATTTTTGAAGCATATCCTGGGATTTATATCCCTTGGTTACTACACGTTCATAATTTTTAATGGCATCTATATAATTGTAATTAGCAAATCTATTATTTGCTTTATCAACTTTTTTAATTTGAGCCGAAAGACTTCCACACGATATAAGCGCGAAAAAAGCGAAAAATACGAATCTGTTTTTCATAGTTACTACTATTTAAATTAGAAGAATCTTGGCGAAACGATACGGTCATCGCGGTTAAACAATTCAAAGCGCAAGAAGATTTCGTGGGAACCCGAATTATAGTTTGCCAAACGTGTAGTTTCTAAGTCGTAACCATAACCCGCAAATAATCCATCTGTGATTTGAAAACCTACTTGTGCACTCATAGCTGCTCCCCATCTCCAAGAAGCACCAAGAGTTAACTTATCATAGATTAAAAAGTTACTAGATATATCAAGTTGTAATGGAGCCCCTTCAACTATTTTGGTTAAAAAAGCAGGTTTGAATTTTACATCAGGCGTTAAATCAAATACATAACCTCCAATTAAATAAAAATTCATACGTTCTTTATAAACCGCTACATCATTGTCATTGTAACGTTTGGTTTCAAAGAAATTTGGAATAGACAATCCTACATAAGATTTATCAGAGTGGAAATAAGCTCCAGCTCCCATATTCATGCTGAAATTATTGTTCAAATTTTGTAATAGCGGGTCATTTGGATTCTGATAGGTTAATCTACTAACATCTAAATTAAATAGGTTACCCGTTGCTTTGATTCCAAACGATAATTTATACGTTTCAGAAGTTTTTATAGAATAGGATACATCTGCTGAAATAGTGTTTTCATTAGTTGGACCGATACGATCATTTACAAATGATAAACCAACACCTAAATTGGTATATTGAATAGGTGTATTCATTGAAAATGAATTCGTTACCGGAGCGCCTTCTAATCCAACCCATTGTGTTCTATGTAAACCAAAAAAGCTCATCACACCACGTGAACCTGCATACGCTGGGTTTACATTAATAGTGTTGTACATATATTGTGTATACTGGGCATCTTGTTGAGCAAAACTCATCCAACCTGTTAACAGCATTCCGAAAAGTAAAATTTTTGTTTTCATTTATTTGGGTGTTTAAAAATCATCTAAAAAAATTGATTTTCCCTAAGATGATCTAAAATTATCTTGATAAATACAAATAACCATTTTTAGTTACATAATTTCCTTCTGTTGTTTTGTACTTTAAAATATAAAAGTAAGTACCGGTTGGTAATTCTGCCGATTGGTTTACAGTTGCTCTACCTTCTGAAATACCACGGAATACTCGGGTTGAATTATCATAATTGGTAGTGTCATATACTTTAACTCCCCATCGGTTATATATTTCTACTGAATTTTCTGGATAACATGTAGTATTTTGAATGTTTTCGATGATAAAATAATCATTTGCACCATCGTCATTAGGAGTAAGCGCATTATTGATAACTAAAGCAGCACATGGTTCTACTATACAAGCATTGCTATTTACAGTGATTGTTAATTCATAAACTTGTGGACAACCACCAGTAGCTAAGGTATAACGTACAATATAACTTCCATTAGGAATTCCAAATGGACTAAATACTCCCGTTGTAGTGTTTAAACCACCACTATTATTAACATCAGTCCAACTACCTGAAGTTACATCTGTACCAGGATATTGTGTGCTAATTTCATCAGCTACATCGACTGTTTTAGTGATGTCATTGTTACAAACAATATCATTATAGGTAAATGCAAATACATCATTAGTATTGGTTACATTAACTTTTTGGGTATAATTTCTTGTATTATTACATGCATCTGAAACAGTCCATGTTCGAACAATAGAGTAGGTGCCGTTTACAATTGGACCCGTTGTTTCGCTATATGCAACTGTAATTGTTGAGCCACAAGCGTCTGTAAATTGTAACTCAGGTGCTGTTGGTATTGAAGCACAAGTTGTATTTATCACAGCGAGGTAAGGTGTTGCAATTTGAGGTGCAATACTATCTACTACATTTACAATTTGAGTAACCGAAGTAGTATTTCCACAAGCGTCAGTTGCAGTCCAAGTGCGAGTTACGATATAGTTGCTTGGACAATTGCCAGCAGTAGTTGTTTCATTAAACGTTACAGTAGCTGAACCACAGTTGTCTGTAG
>NZ_JAIXRZ010000003.1 GCF_027484945.1 Flavobacterium sp. | reverse complement strand
TAAACTTAAGGTAGTGTTGCTGCCCGATACTGTAATAGGGGTAGTAGCCACCGATTGCCCCAAAGCGTTGATAATGTTGATGGAACCGCCAGCCAAGTTGGTTATGTTGTTGAAGTTGATGTTGACTTCAGTGCTGGCTGGGTTGGGCGCGATGGTGATGTTATTGGCCCAGGTTACCGGGTTGGTAAACGATAGCTGCCCCACGTTAATAATCAAGGTATCGGTAACGGTAATGTTCGTTATACATTGGTTGGTGTTATACAAGTTTGTTATTTCTTCTTGGGTTAAGGCACGGTTCCAAATGCCGATGTCGTCGAGTTTGCCGTTAATAACTTCATTTGAAATAATTGGGTCACAACCTCCAAAATACAACTTATATAAATATGATTGAATAGAGTTATTTGCAACCCAAGTTTGGTCAATAACTCCATTCACATATAATGAATAGGTATTTGATGATTTTACTAAAGTTATAAATTTCCATGTTTGAATTTCAATATTCTGATTTGATTGTGAATTGAATAGAGTATTCCAACTAGTAGCTGGAGCACCATTACCTACAGAAATTGAATATTTATTTGATGACCCCCAATTTAAAGCAATTCCAAGACCATTATGAGGGCTGGTGTTTAAAATTATATGAGAATTATTTCCATTATTTGGATTACTATTTGTGTTTAGAAAATACCACCCAGAAAATGTAAAATTAGAACCATTATCAAAAATTGAATTGTTTATAAAAATTCTATCATCAACCCCATCAAAACTATACGCACTATTGGCATTCCCATTTCGATCTGTTGTTAAAGTTGCTCCATTCACGGTTCCATTATTTCCATTACCACTGGCATCATTGGCATTCCCACTAAACGGCCAATACCCTACCAATCCATTGGTTGGAACATAAGAAGGTACTTGCGCCACAAGCGCTTGGGCGGTCAACACAGTACCCAACACAACGAGAAGTAATTTGTTTTTCATAAGGTCTTGTTTTATTGAATTTTACACAAATGTAATTCTAAATTACACATATATGTAATTTTTTTTGAAGATTTGAAGACCTGTCTGCTCTAAGGAGGGTAATAATTCAAAATTTATAATTTAAAATTCATAACAACAACTGCTATTTCAAATCTCCGCGAAGATTACTACATTTACCCTCCAAACAACAAATCCATGCAATTTGAAAATACCCGCGCGTATGCGCAACAACGCGATGCACACGATGGCTTGCGTTCGTACCGTGAGCAGTTTATTTTTCCGCAACATAACGGTCAAAATGTAATTTATTTTACTGGAAATTCGTTGGGGTTGCAACCCAAATCGGCCGCAAAATATGTCAACGATGTAATGAACGACTGGGCCAATCTCGCCGTTGAAGGGCACTTTTATGCCGAAAAACCCTGGTGGGATTACCACGAACGTTTTGCTGAGCCTCTCGGTAAAATTGTTGGAGCCTTACCCTCTGAAGTAACCGTAATGAATACCCTAACGGTAAATCTTCACCTGCTGATGGTCTCGTTTTACCGCCCTGAAGGCAAACGGTATAAAATTATTTGCGAAGAAAAAGCCTTTCCCTCTGATCAATATATGTTCCAATCGCAGGTGCGCATGCATGGTTTTGATCCCAAAGACGCCCTAGTTGAAGTCAAACGTCGCGAAGGTGAACACAACATTCGCCACGAAGACATAATTGCCAAAATCAACGAAGTAGGCGAGGAGTTGGCCTTAGTGCTTTGGGGTGGCGTTAATTACTATACCGGACAAGTGTTTGATATGAAAGCCATCACCGAAGCGGGTCATGCCGTAGGAGCCTATGTGGGCTTTGATTTGGCGCACGCTGCTGGCAATATTCAATTAAATTTACACGACTGGAACGTCGATTTTGCGGCATGGTGCAGTTATAAATACATGAACTCCGGACCTGGAAATGCCTCGGGTTGTTTTATTCATGAAAAACACCACCACAGCAATCTCCCGCGTTTTGCCGGTTGGTGGGGACATAATAAAGAACGCCGTTTTAAAATGGAACCCGATTTTGACCCTGTACAAGGCGCCAACGGTTGGCAAGTGAGTAATTTGCCCATATTGTCGTTAGCACCGTATTTGGCCTCGGTCGAACTCTTCAACGAAGTGGGTATGGACCGTTTAATTGAAAAGCGAAACCAACTAACAGCTTACCTTGAATTTGTATTGCATGATATCGATAGCCAGTTAGAAGGAGCCGATTTTGAAGTGATTACTCCAAAAAATCAAGAGGAACGCGCATGTCAACTTTCGGTTTACTTACACGGTCAAGGTCGCAATTTGTTTGATTATTTGATGCAAAATGGGGTCATCACCGACTGGCGTGAACCCAATGTAATTCGTTTAGCACCGGCCCCTTTTTATTGCTCGTTTGAAGATATGTACAACTTTGGACAAATTCTAAAACAAGGAATAATTACCCTAAAAAAATAAGGCAACGAAAACCCTTAACCCAAAGCCTTTTGGCTAATCGAATTCCTGTAAACCGTTCGCTCGTATGAAATTATTTAAAAAAATTGCACTTGGATTTGTAGCCCTCATCGCGCTTTTGGTTCTCGGGATTTTTGGGTATTACGTTTACAAAGCGCCCCAGTATGAGGGAACAGCAGAAGTAGCGGGTTTAACACAAGAAACACAAGTCTATTTTGATGACTATGGTGTACCCCATATTTATGCCCAACATCAAGTCGATGCAATGCGTGCGCTGGGCTATGTTCATGCACAAGATCGGTTGTGGCAAATGGAATTGATGCGCCGTATTGCGCCGGGACGGTTGTCGGAGTTGTTTGGTTCAAAAGCCTTAGAAAATGATCGCTTTTTTGCGGGTTTAGGGATTGATGAAAATTCGGCTGCCGCTGCCGCGGTTTTAGACAAAAAGTCAAAAGCCTATCAACTCGCACAAGCCTATCTCGATGGGGTCAATCAATATATTGACGAAGGGAAAACACCGATCGAGTTTGATTTGGTTGGGGTAAACAAAGAACCCTTTACCCTCAAAGACATGTACAATATTTTCGGGTACATGTCTTTCAGCTTTGCGATGGCCCAAAAAACCGATCCGTTATTGACCGATATTCGCGATGCGTGGGGGATGAACTACTTGAGCGATTTTGGCCTCGATGGTGCATTAGCCAAAACCCGTTTGCAATCCTATAACGGTAAATCAAAAGATTATGCCCAAATTTCAAAGGCGGTTACCGCACTCCTAGAACAATCCCCAGTTCCGCCTTTTATCGGAAGTAACAGTTGGGTGATTGGTGTCGAAAAAACCAAGAACCAAAAAGTCATATTTGCCAATGATCCCCACATTATGTTTTCCCAACCGGGGACTTGGTATGAAGCGCATATTTCGTGTCCAGGCTATGAAATGTATGGCTACTATTTGGCCGGTACGCCTTTTCCTTTATTGGGCCACAACCGCAATTATGCGTATGGGCTGACCATGTTTGAAAACGATGACTTGGATTTGTTCCAAGAAGAAAATCATCCGCAAAACGCCAAGCAATACAAAACGGCAACCGGATATGCCCACTATTCGATTCGAACGAAAACCATCAAGGTAAAAGATACTTCCGATGTGCATCTAACCCTTAAATCGACTCAACACGGACCCATAATGAATGGATTATTAAAAGGGTTGCATACCAAAAATCCAGTCGCGATGTCGTGGATTTATACCCAGCACCCCAATCATATTTTGGAGGCGGTCTATGGGTTGAGTCATGCTCAAGGCTTGGATGATTTTTACCAAAAGGTCGGACTCGTTCACGCGCCGGGTTTGAATGTGATGTATGGTGATGCCAAAAACAATATCGGATGGATTACTTCGGGCAAATTGTACCGAATGCCCGCTGGAGTGAATCCTAACTTTATTTTAAACGGTGCCAATGGGAAAGACGATCAACGGACCTTTTTACCTTTTGAAAGCAATCCCCGGGCAATAAATCCCGATTGGCACTATGTCTACTCCGCCAATAATCAGCCCGAACCCATCGACGACTATTTGTATCCAGGTTATTATTTACCCCAAGACCGCGCCAAACGCATACAGTCGCTTTTGGCAACCAAAAACAACTGGGAGCGCACCGATGTTGAACGTATGATAAATGACCATACCTCGTTAATTTATCCCAACTTGGTGAAAAATTGGATGCAATCGGTTTCCAAAGAGAAATTAACCGCGACAGAAAAAAGTGCGATGGAAACCTTACAACAATGGGAAGGTTCGCATGCCGTTTACGATATTGCCCCCACGATTTACAATAAATGGTTGTATTGTTACTTAAAAAATACCTTTCAAGACGAATTGGGTGAAGAACGGTTTTCATTGTTTTTAGGAACCCACATGTTAAAACAAATGATCGCCGGACAAAGCATGAATCCAAAGTCACCTTGGTGGGATAATGTAAAAACCAAAGGCATTACCGAAACCCGTAATCAAATAATGGAGCGCTCTTTTCATGAAGCTATACAGGCCTTGGAAAAACAATTAGGGCCCGATTATTTGCAATGGCGTTGGGGAAAAGTACACACCGTGGAACACCAACATCCGCTAGGTAGGCTATCCATGTTACGCCCTTTTTTCAATGTTGGCCCATTTGAAGTTCCAGGCAGTAATGAAGTGATTAATAATTTGATGTTTTATTTGGCCGATACAGGCAATTATAAAGTAGGGGGCGGACCCTCCACACGTCGAATTATCGATTTCTCCGATGTAGAAAATAGTGTGAGTATCCTCCCAACAGGTCAATCGGGTGTATTATCGAGTCAACATTATAACGACCAAGCCGAACTTTATGTCAAAGGGCGCTTCCGAAAAATGAAGTTAAACCGTAAAGAAATTGAAGAAACGGCCACATTATTGGTTTTGAAACCAAAAAGGATGTAATTTACAGGGTTAGGGGGTAGAGGAAAGAGGGTAGAGGAAAGAGGGTAGAGGATAGAAAATAGAAAATAGAATATAGAATATAGAGAATAGAATATAGAGAATAGATTATGGAATTAAGAACATAAAATTCATAATTTATAATTTAAAACGTATAATTAACTCAAAAAAGGTCTGGGTTTTCAATAATTTGAGCGGCTCGATTTTTTAAGGCATACAATTCTTCGGTTTGAATTTTACCCAATAGATTCAACATCATCGCCATTCGTTGATTTTGAGCAAAATAAGCTTTTTTATCATCCAAAAAATTCCAGTACAAACTATTAAACGGACACGATTGTTCGCCCGTTCGGGATTTGACATCATAGTGGCAACCCGTGCAATAATTGCTCATTTTTTGAATATAACTTCCTGAAGAGACATAGGGTTTGGTTGCTATAATTCCGCCATCGGCATACTGACTCATGCCGCGCGTATTGGGAAGTTCGACCCATTCAATTGCATCCATGTAGACGCCCAAATACCAAGCGTCAACCGCATCGGGATGCCGTTGGGTAAGTAAGGAAAAATTACCAATGACCATCAACCGCTGAATGTGGTGCGCATAAGCATTTTCTAAACTCAAACCCAAGGCCTGCTTCATGCAATTCATTTTGGTTTTGCCTGTCCAAAACATTTCGGGTAACGGATAGAAATTATCAAGTGTATTCAGCTTACTGTAGTTGGGCATGTGATGCCAATAAATACCGCGCACATATTCGCGCCAACCGATAATTTGCCGCACAAAACCTTCCACTTGTGACAAAGAAATAGTCTCTTGATTTGCATAAAAATGCTGTACCACACGATTAACAACTTCCTTCGGACTTATAATCTTGGTGTTCAAAACAAAAGACAAACGGGAATGAAATAGGAACGCTTGTTCCGTATGCATCGCATCTTCGTAATCCCCAAAATGAGGAAGTAAATGTTCGCAGAAATAGTCCAATTGCGCTAAGGCTTCTTTTCGATTGATCGGCCAAGCAAAGGACTTGGGTTTAATTTCACCAAACGTTTGAACTTCGGCTTTCTCAAGTTCGTTGAGAAGTGCTGTACCATCTTTAGGAAAAACTGCCATGGGAGGCACAGGTACTTGATTTTTATATTTTAATCGGTTGTCATGATCAAAATTCCATTGATTTCCCAATGGGGCACTACCCTCCATCAATACCTGATGTTTTTTGCGCATCATTCGGTAAAAGTTTTCCATCAAGAATTGTTTTTTACCTATGAAAAATTGACCCAGTTCCTCACGAGTCGTGTAAAAATGTTCGGTGTCTACCGCTTGATGCGAAATTGATAATTGGCAGCAAAACGTTTTCAATTGCTCGTCCAAGCGGTATTCGTCAGGAAGTTGGTATTCGAAATTTTGAATGGTATATTTTTCAATACAATGGGAAATGATTTCGGGCAGACTTTTCGTGGCTAGCGCTTCGGTAATTTGAATATAATGCACACGATGACCATTAGTAGCTAACTCTGTTGCAAAATCACGCATGGCCAAAAAGAAACCGGTGACTTTTTGAATGTGGTGTTTGACATAATCTGTTTCTTGGCGCATTTCGGCCATTAAGTACAATACAGTCGGGTCTTGATTGGTAAACCAAGAATGTTGGGAGTTCAATTGGTCACCCAAAATAAGCCGTAACGTTAGGTATTCCATAACTCTTGGTATTTGTTTTGGGGATCATACATTTCCGCTTGCCGGCGGATGTTAAATTTACGATCGCGGGGATCATTGCCAACCCCCGAATTGTATAACCAATTTCCATAATTGGAATGCACATCATAGTCAATCAAGAGCGATTCAAACCAAGCTGCCCCAGCACGCCAATCCTGTTCCCATTCTTTGGCCCAAAAACTAGCTACATTTTGACGACCGCGATTGCTCATAAACCCTGTAGCGGCTAATTCTTTCATGTTGGCATTCACAAAAGGCTCGGGAGTTTTGCCCAGTGTCCATTTTTCAAATTTCCGTTCGTTAAATTCCCAATCGTATTTTTGCTTTACAATACCGTTTAGCTGGAAGATTCTATTACCGTGTTTTTTTGAAATGTACCGGAAATAATCGCGCCAAATCAATTCAAATACCAACCAATAGGTGTCTTCGTTTTTGCACACTTCAGCTTCATATTGTTGTACTTCCCAATAAATTTTGCGCGCCGAAATACAGCCGTTTGCAAGCCAAGCAGAGAACTTCGAGCTGTAATCGGTTCCGATTAAACCGTTTCGGGTATGTTTGTATTGGGATAAATTTTCAGTGGTAAAAAAGTAATCTTCTAGTCGGGCCAAGGCTTTATTTTCACCTCCTTTAAATGGGAATGCAGTTCGTATATCGGGTTGTTGAGGTGTAATGCCACACGTTTCCAAAGAAGGGATTTCAGGGGTTTCAAAAAAATTCAATTCCTGAATTGGTTGGGGTTCGACAAGCAGTCTTATCTTTGAAAGCTTCTCACATTTTTTCCGAAACTCGGTGAAGATTTCAGGGACTTCTTTAGCAGAGCCATACGGAATGTCATCGGGATGAAATAAAAATCCATCGGGAAGTTCGTGAAATTCGATATGCGGTGCGTTTTGTTTTAATGCTGAGGTCACTGCAACTTCTTCAGTGGTCCATTCTTCTTGCGAAAAGACGGCTTTGATGCCATAGGTATGTATTAAATCGGGGATATAAAGTTCGGGATGCCCATAATGAACAAACAACGGAATATTTAATGCCGCCAAGTTGCGTTTCAACTCCTGCAAACTTTCCCATAAAAATTGGGCGCGAAAAGCTCCTGTTTTCGGAAAACCGTAGCGTGTTGGCGCAAATTGACGGGGGTCAATACAATATACCCCGATGACTTGTCTAGCTTTTTGTGTCGCTCTCCATAAAGCATAGTTATCTTCTGTTCGAAGATCATTCCGAAACCAAACGAGATGATTCATAGTGTTTTTTTAGTATTTCGGCAGCGGTCACTGCAATATTTTACGCTATCCCAATTTTTCTCCCATTTTTTACGCCATTGAAAAGGGAGGCCGCAAACGGCACATATTTTTTGCGGTAAATGGAGTTTTTTATGGCTCATTTTTTCAAGAGTGATTGCACTTCGTTGCTCGGCCGCGCATAGTCAAAACGATCTAATAAATGGGGTTCGGCATAGCCGTCCAAGCCATTAATGGTAACCACTTTTCCCAAATCCAATCGAATCCAATAATCCTTCTCTAATAAAATTTCGTCGACATAGATGGCTTCAATCGCGGCGATAACATGAAGGGTGTTATTTTCTTTGATGGCATATTCATTTACATAACTACACAACAATTGTAAGGGTGCTCCAGCAACAAAGGGAACCGCGAGGTTTGGTTTATATTCGGTTGTTAATCCCGTCATTTCAAATTCAGAAACCCCATAGTCATATGCCGCCGAAGTTTGATGCGCTTGCGCAATTTGATTAGATGTAATCGCGTTTACCGTAAAATAGCCGGTTGACTTAATGTTGTTGTAGGTATGGCGCGGTACAGAGGTTGGACGAACAATAAAACCAAGTAAAGCAGGATCGCTTCCCAAATGGGTAATGCTTGAAAAAATAGCTACGTTTTCATGACCATCAGCCGATTTGGTCGCTATCAAGTTGGCCGATTTATAGCCCATACAACTATTAACTAGGTTAAGACGTTGAACTTTGGAGAGCGCGTTTAATTCGGTTCGGGTTATCGTTTTCATCACTTTTTTTACAAAGATAAATTTGTTTAACTAATAACATAAAAGATTAAACAAATTTTAAGATATCTCCTAATTTTTGCGCTCTAACCCGGGTAGGTTCCGATAATATTGAGTATTTTTGTCCAACTTTTTTAATAATTCGATGCAAACGCCACAAAGAATTGCGATTGTAGGTTCTGGATTAGTCGGAACTTTATTGGCAATCTACCTCAAGAAACAAGGGCATACCGTTCATGTTTATGACCGCAGTGCAGATATTCGTACGGTAGAATTTTCGGGTCGTTCAATCAATTTAGTAATGTCAGATCGCGGCTGGAAAGCGCTAGCTGATATTGGATTGGATGATGCGATTAAACGCATTGGAATCCCTGTAGATAAAAGAGCCATACACCTAAAAGAAGGAAGCCTGACTTATCAGAAATACGGTAAAGAAGGAGAAGCTATATATTCGTTATCCCGTGGAGTTTTAAATCGAAAAATGATTGATTTGGCCGAAGCGGCAGGGGTGGAGTTCTTTTTTGAATACCGCATTTGGGATGTAACTTTAGCTACGGCTACCTTACATATTGGACCTTCAGAGAATGGACCATGGACGGATTTAAAATACGACAAAGTTTTTGGTGCTGATGGCGCGTTTTCTCGTATTCGCCATCGTATGCAGCGCCAAAGTATGTTTGATTATTCCCAAGAATTTATGAAGATTGGCTATAAAGAATTGCATATTCCAGCCAATCCCGATAGTTCGCACAAAATTGATAAAAATTCACTACACATCTGGCCTCGCGGTAATTTTATGTTGATGGCTTTGGCCAATTTGGATGGATCGTTTACATGCACATTATTTATGCCTTTTGAGGGTGAGAATTCGTTTGAACAATTGAATGATGAAACTACCTTGGTTAACTTTTTTGCCGAATATTTTCCAGACACAGCAGCGGTTATTCCCGACTTGGTGAGCGATTTTTTTAAGAATCCGACGAGTTATTTAGCAATCATGAAATGTTATCCGTGGACTTTTGAAGATAAAGTTGCATTGATTGGCGATTCAGCCCATGCTATTGTGCCCTTTTATGGTCATGGAATGAACGCAGGATTTGAAGATATCACGGTTTTAAATCAGATGATTGAACGCTATGGTAATGATTGGAATGCCGTTTTTCGTGCCTATGAAAAATCGCGTAAACCCAATGCAGATGCAATTGCAGAATTGTCGCGTCGCAATTTTATCGAGATGAGTACAAAGACGGCCGATACACAATTTCATTTACAAAAGAAAATTGAAAAATGGTTTTCTGAAAAACATCCGGATAAATGGATGCCTTTGTACAGCAGAGTAACTTTTAGCCTACAGCCCTATTCAGAGGCCTTGGCAATTGGAGATTTTCAAAATACAATTATGGAACAAATAATGGCTATTCCCGATATCGCTACCAAATGGAACAGCCCCGAAGTAGAAGCCCAATTAATTGCATTGTTGCAAAAAAACTAAGTTGTTGTTTTAAGGTTGGATTTTGGATAGTGACAAACGATGATTAACGAAGAAAATAGATAGCATCCAATTCAAAATTCACAATTCAAAATTCATAATTTAAAATATATGATTCAAAGCATCGTTATTATTCTTCCCGGTGCACTTTCATAAAATCAAATGCTGGCCGACAAACCGATAAATATTCACAGGGTTCGTCAAATGGATTGGAGTATTGTATACGGGTATTTTCGGCAATTCGTATCGATTGTCCCGCTTCTAAAATAAGTATTTCGTCTTCAATAATAAACTGTTTTTTACCCGAAATAATATAGGTGTATTCTTCAAATTCGGGCGTTTGAAAAGGTTCGCTCCAATGCGGTGGTGCAACCATGTGGGCTATCGAAATAGCAGGATTTTTAGTAGCTATTCGGCCATGGTGTTCTTCAATTCGTTTACCATCGGTTGTTGGAACAATAAAAGGATCGGTTTGAATCGTATACTTTTTCATGACTTTATAAATTTTTGGTAATGGGTTGCTGCAGTTGTTGTTATTTTGAGCCAATACATAGCGGGCTCTAGATTGCTGCAGTCAATTGATTTTGTATTTTCACTACTTTTTAGAATACTTCGCCCCGAAGCATCATAAATTTCTATTTCTTTGACGCCAGCAATACTCTCAATGTGTAAAAGCGATTGTACTGGGTTTGGAAACATTTTTACCACTGCTGAAGATGCTCCGGCTGTTGTGATGGCCAGCACCGAAGTGTCTACCAACTGTTGAACTACGGAAGCCACACCACAATGAGTTACGGTTAATGTTACCGTAAATACACCATTTTGGGCATAAGTGTGCAACGGATTGGCCGTTGTAGCAGTAGTTCCATCACCAAAATCCCATAAATAATCCGATGAATTCTGGGATTGATTTTCAAATTGTACCGCTGTTCCAGCAGGATTCGAAAAAGAAAAAGCAGCTACTGGATCGTAGGTGCCAATAAACCATGTGGAACGTTGATCAAATACTACAGTTTTTACAGCATTTTTAATCGTTTGTGCTTCAACGGCTGACAATGTCGATTGAAAACTAATCAAGGTAGGGTCTTTTCGAAAAAGCGTTGTATAAAAAGTACATGCCGCTGCGTAGGAACCCAATAAAGAGGGGTGACTGCCGTCAGCACTATATAAATTCATATCAGGGTAATTGGTTCTTAAATAGCGCCATACTGCTCCAACCGGTGCCGTGATAGCAGATTGTTGTTCAGCCATTATTTGATAGCGTTCCCTGAGTAAGTCATCCATCCCACTGTAAGTACATACCGGTGGGTGGGCGGCACAATTTTGACTATCGCCGTTTTGCCGTCCCCATGTCATATAAAACACGGTTTCGGCGCATGGATTTTGACTGTTAATTAGCGTATTTAAATTTGCAGCAAAAGGAAATACAAGGGAATTTACTTGATTGATTGGAAACGAGGGGAGCTGACTCTGTTCTTGTAAAACAACATAATCCCAATTTCCTTGTGCAATTTTAGCCAAAGAAGTTGTGTTATTAGCATGATCGGACAAGCGATATCCGCCAGGAGTATAACTGTCATACAATAATACATCATTAGTAGATTGGGCTATATTGGCTACTAATAAAGGGAGATTGTTGGTATTTGTATAACTGTTGCCTAAAAACAATACACGCTTCGTTATTGATTGGCCCCAAATGGTTAACGCGAATAAATTAACAACAAGGAGCATTGCATTGTTGCAACTCATGATTTTTGATCGACTTATTTTACTCTGCATCATATTCGATTGAATTAAAAAACAAAGTTAAATATAAACAAGTTAATGTAAGAAATCGTTGGAGAATTTACTTTTTTTGGTGAGATGAAAAATATAAGAAATCGCAAATGGGTATTCCTTTTTTATGATTGAACGATATAGATGGGATTAAATTTTCACCAATTAAAAAAGACAAACTCTTTGGATTATAGATTAGTAATTTGCAAAGAATATAAATTGAAAATTAGGGCACTAATTTTAATTAAAACAAATGCTTCTACGATGCTAAAATTTACTTTTTAATTAAGCATTTTTGAATTTAGTAACCCTTTCTAACAATATTGAACTAAAATTACTCGTTTTTACAATGTTAAGGCAATGTTATGTAGATAAATATTGGCAAAAAAATTAATAATTCAATAGATGTAAGGGTTAATTTTTTACATTTTTTGTTTTAACATACAAGTTTTAATAGAAAATTATAAATGACTAAAAAAGTTTTTTTTTTTGAACTAAAAAATTAAATTTGCCTCAATTCAAGTTAATTTATATCGAATAGCTTTTAAATCATTAAAAACTTAAAAATTTTTAAAAAAATGGCAAACGCAAAAAACGCAAATGGGTCAAACGGAGGTAGCTACTTCTCCGCTATTGTAATTGTATTATGTATTTTCGTAGGATGGTTGGTGTGGCAATTCATCATGGGTGATGGGTCAAACTTCGAAGGTGGAACAAATGAAGGACATCCACTACCAGGTAACTATCTAGCGATGGTCTACAAAGGAGGGCCTATTGTACCTGTACTTATGGGATTATTATTAATGGTAATCACGTTTTCTTTCGAACGATATTTCGTAATATCTAAAGCTTCAGGTAAAGGAAACTTGGACGTTTTCATGAAACAAGCTCAAGCTAACATTGCTCAAGGTAATATTGATGAGGCAATCGCAACATGTGATAAACAACAGGGTTCGGTAGCTAACGCGATTCGTGCGGCTTTAGTTAAATATCAAGATGTTAAAAAAGAAGGATTTAGTTCTGAAGAAGCGGCTGAAATGATACATAAAGAAATCGAAGAAGCTACATCATTGGAAATGCCAATGTTAGAGAAAAATATGACTATTTTGTCAACCTTAGTTTCGTTGGGTACATTAGCAGGTCTTTTGGGTACTGTAACGGGTATGATTAAAGCGTTTGGGGCTCTAGCAACAGCGGGTACTCCTGACCAAGCGATGTTAGCAAATGGTATTTCTGAGGCGTTGATCAACACGGCTACAGGGATTTCTACTTCTGCATTGTCAATTGTAACGTACAACTTATTTACTTCAAAAATTGATACTCTTACGTATTCGATTGACGAGGCAGGTACTGCTATCGTGAACCAATACCGTAAAATGAAAGGAAGCTTAAAATAATTAGCGTAACCATTTAATCAAAAGAAGTAATTATGGCAAAAGTTAAAATGTCCAAGAAGGCGGCGTCTATTGATATGACGGCTATGTGTGACGTTGCGTTCCTTTTGCTTACGTTCTTTATCCTTACGGCTACCGCTAAAAATCCGGAACCGCTTCCCGTTGAAACACCGAACTCTACAGTTCAATCCAAATTGCCAGAAGAAAATTTGGCAGTAATCATTATTGGTGACGGAGATAAAGTGTTTTACGGAATCAAAGGAAGAGATGTTCGCAAAAGAACTCTTGAATTAATGGGTGATAAGTATGGAATTAAATTCAGCGATAATGAAATAAATGAGTTTTCATTGATTGATGAATTTGGTGCTCCAATAGAAGCAATGAAACAAGTTATCGCCATGAAAGGAGCTGATCGTAACAAAGAAGGGGTGCAACCCGGTATTCCTCACGACACACTTGAAAACAATAAGAATAATCAGTTGAAAGACTGGATTTATACTTCACGTCAAGCAAATATTGATGTTCAAAACGAACAATTGAATTTTGCAATTAAAGGCGATGCGAAAGAGCAATATCCAAAAGTGAAACAAATTATGGATGAGCTTCAGAATCAAAAGGTGAACAGCTTTAGCTTGGTAACCGGTTTACGTGGTAAAAACTATTAATCCCAATAAGAAATGGCTGAATTAAATACCAACGACGGTGGTGGCAAGAAAGGCGGGGGCAAGGTTCGCAGTAAAAAACAAAATTCCAAAGTAGACCTCACGGCTATGGTGGACTTGGCGTTCCTTTTGATTACGTTCTTTATGTTGACAACCACCTTGTCGAAACCTCAGGCAATGGATTTGGGATTGCCTGATAAGAATACCGATGATCAACCGGAAACTAAAATTAAAGTAGATCAACGACGTACCATGACAATTATATTGGGTGCTAAAGATAAAATTGAATGGTTTCATGGATTGCTTGAAGCTCCAGAACCAGGAGGCAAGCCAACGAAATCAACACATGGTCGTGAAGGAATTCGCAAAGAGATTTTAAAACGTGTAGCGTCTGTGCCACAAGTGACTGGAAATAAAGATAAAGGTTTGATTGTAATTATCAAGCCTACTGCTAAATCGTCCTACAAGAATTTAGTAGATATCTTGGACGAAATGGCTATTTGTTCCGTGCCGACCTATGCTATTGTTAATGATTTTTCTCCTGAAGAAAAAACATTAGCGGATAAATTAAATAAATAATAACCACTCTTGTAGTACAATATTTATAACGTATGAAACTAGACTTGTTAAAAAAACAATGGTTGGACATCGTTTTCGAAGGGCGTAACAAGAGTTATGGTGCTTACGATTTGCGAATGAAAGACGGAAATACCAATTTGAAAGCCTTCATTATTGGTGCCGTTATTTTTTCAATAGCAGTTGCAACGCCGAAGATTGCTGAATTTATTAGTTCAGTAACGGATGATGATAGCGCTACTATTGACACGAAAATTACAACCGTTAAATTACCTCCTAAGGAGGAAAAACCAAAAGAAGATCTTCCACCACCACCACCGCCACCACCAAAAGTGGATCAGGTGAAGTTTGTGAAGCCTGAAGTAGCCAAAACAGAAGAGGTTACAGAAGAGCCTCCAAAGGTTGAAGATATTAAAGATAAAAACTTAGGGAAAGAAGATATTAAGGGTGATCCAAATGCGGATTTGCGCGTTGAACCACCTGGAAATGGACCCTCAAACCAAGATGTTGTAGAAGAAGATAATACAATCTACAACTCGGCGGGTATTGAACAAAAGCCAGAATTCCCTGGGGGAATTAATAAGTTTTACAACTTTATTAAAAACAATTATCAAGCACCTGAAGAACCCGGTTTAAAAGGTCAGGTTTTTGTTTCTTTCGTAGTTGAAAAAGACGGTTCGTTAACCGATATTAAAGTAGTTCGCGATCTCGGCTATGGTACGGGTAAGGAAGCAGAAAGGGTATTGCGTAAATGCCCGAAATGGACTCCAGCAGAACAGAATGGTAAAAAAGTACGTTGTTCGTATTTAATTCCCATCAAAATTGAAACCCCGGAAGAATAATTTATGTTTGGTAATTTCATTACAAACTATAAGAAGAAATCGCTTAAAGAGCGATTTCTTCTATTTATAGGAATGTTGTCTTTTTTCATTTATATTATTCTAGGATTAATGATTCTCTTTTGGAAAAAAATTCCTTTAAACCTTACAAGCAATCAACGGTACTTGTTTGGAGGGGTAATTATCGTTTATGCCTTTTTTAGATTTATCCGCTTTTTTAATACCTCAACCGATGAAGAAGAAACCAATTAACACCTCTAGTAATATTACGATGCTATCCATGAAGTATTTGGTGTTATTGGTTGCAATGGGATTCGTTTTTTCTTGCAATCAACAACAAGGCAAACTTGAAAAAGATACTATTTTACGCGGAGAAGCAACCGTTTATACGGATGAATCCTTGTTGCCTATTGTTAGCGATCAAGAGCTGGTATTTGAGACAACTTATGATGCCAAACTTCAAATTGTTCCCCTTTCTGAAAAAGAAGTTATACAAAAGCTTTCACAGCAAAAATCGGGTATTGCAATTTTATCGCGTAAATTAAATAAAGAGGAACTGAATTTTTTTAAAGCGCATAAGATTGTGCCACGAACCACACCATTTGCATTGGATGGTTTGGCTTTGATTCGAAACAATAGTGAAAAAGATTCAACGGTCGTGTTGACCGATTTAATTGCATTTCTACAAGGTAAAAATAAAGCGTTTAAAGGTGTCGTATTTG
Source organism: Flavobacterium sp. (assembly GCF_027484945.1). GTDB lineage: Bacteria > Bacteroidota > Bacteroidia > Flavobacteriales > Flavobacteriaceae > Flavobacterium. The sequence goes on along the minus strand of NZ_JAIXRZ010000003.1, from coordinate 58,280 downwards.
ATAACCCCAATTCGGCCAGTGTGCGCTATATGATGGAAAAGGCGTCCATTCAAGAGTTGCCTAAAGAAGGGGTGTATTCGATGAAAAACAGCCAAGAGGTAATCCAGTATGTAGCCGAACACGAAGGAATGATTGGAGTAGTTGGAAGCAATTGGTTGTTTGAACCTTCAGCGCAATTGGCTCCGTATGTTGAAAAAGTACATGAACTTGCAGTGGAAGACACCAATGGTAAATTGAGTTATCCCACCCAAGAAAGCATTGGTACTAACCAATATCCTTTGGCACGTGTTTTGTATATTATCAATTGTCAAGGTTATGAAGGACTCGGAATAGGTTTCGCATCATTCATTGCCGGCGATAAAGGACAACGCATTGTGCTCAAATCTGGAATCGCTCCGGTTCGGGAACCCGGAAGAAAAATAGTTACCCGAAATAAAATTTAATAATCGTAAAATAAATTTTGAATACAATGAGCAAGATTAAATTTTTCAGCGTTGCATTATTTACAGTAAGTGCGATGGTGCAGGCTCAAGATTTAGAGCAAGCAAAAAAAGCAATAGATGCTGAACAATATGATAAGGCAAAATCAATATTGAAAGCAATTCTAAAAACTAAACCTGCGGATGGTAGAGCCGCCTTTTTATTAGGAAATGTTTACCTAAAGCAAAGTGTTGAAGATTCTGCACAATTTACCTTCAATAAAGGATTGTCGGCTGCAGATGGCGGAAAGTTTAATCAGATCGGTTTGGGGCAGTTGGATTTACAATCGGGAAATGTTACAGCAGCCAAAGCAAAGTTTGATCTTGCTGTACAAGGAATGCGTAAAAAAGAGGTCGAAGAATATGTCTACATTGCGCAAGCCTATATGAATGCAGAAAAACCAGATTATCAAGCTGCTTTAACGGTTTTGGAAAAGGCAAAATTAGCCAATCCAAATGATCCCTATGTGAAATTAGCTATTGGTGATGCCTATTACGGCTTAAAAAATCAAAACGAAGCGTATGCAGCCTACCGAGATGCTTACAATACAGATAATACCATAATTCGTGCTAAAATGCAGGAAGGGGTATTGCTGAAGGGTGCAAAAGCCTATGGAGAATCCATTAAAAAATACGACGAAGTAATTGCAATTAATCCCAATTACGGTCCTGTATACCGTGAATTGGCAGAAACCTATTACTTATGGGCCAATAATAAACCCGCAACCTATAAGGAAAACATTGCCAAGGCGCTTTCAAACTACAAGCGATACATGGAATTAACCGATTATTCGTTATCCTCACGTATGCGTCATGCCGATTTCTTAATCTTGACCCGCGATTACAAAGCCTTAGAGATGGAAGCACAAGAAATGCAAAAGTTAGACAATGTAAATCCGCGTATTTTGCGCTATTTGGGTTATGCTGCCTATGAAAATGGGAATACCGATGAGTCAATTAAAGCGCTTACGGATTATTTGTCTAAAGGAACAAGAATTATTGGTGGAGACTACTATTTCTTAGGTTTAGCAAAAATTAAAAAAGCGATTGGAGCCGATGGAAAAACAATTGATCAAGCCCTTTTTACAGAAGGTTTGACTTCATTGAAAAAAGGTGTAGAGCAGGATATGAACTTAGCCAACGGATTAAATGAAATTGGGAAAGCGTATTTTGGACAAAAATTATATGGAGTAGCTGCCGGTATTTTTGAAGCCGCGATTATGAATTCGTCTTCTAAAAACTTTATTGAAGACAATATTTATTATGGATTATGTGTGCATACTATAAACCGTGGAAAAGATGCCAAAACGGCCGATTTAGTAGCTTTGACCAATGCAGACAAAGCAATGGATAATGTTATTGCTGCAAAGCCAGATTATCCAGAAGCGTATTTATACAAAGCCCGTATCAATAGTGTAATGGAAAAAGATGACGTGATGACTAATATGTATGAAAAATATGTAGAAATGATTGTAGCCAAAGGGCCAGAAGAAGTAACTAAAAGTAAAAGTAAACTAACCGAAGCCTACAATAACATGGCCTCTTTCTTTGCCAACACTGATAAAATTAAAGCAAAAGAATTGTTGAATAAAACCTTAGCTTTGGATCCAACCAATACCTATGCAACAGAATCTTTAAAACTTTTAAAATAAGAAAACCATACGTATAAATTAACCCGGATGAATTCCGGGTTTTTTATTTTAATTGGTATACAAACATTGATTTCGTTGATGTTGTTTTTGAAATCCACAAAAACTTCAATAAATTTGTAATGCAATTAAAACGGGTCATTAACTCAGCGGTTCAGAGTGCTACCTTGACAGGGTAGAAGTCACAGGTTCGATTCCCGTATGACCCACGACAACTTCTTCTTTTAGTAGGAGTTTTTTTATGGACAAAAAGGTGAAAATAATAATTTATAATTTAAAATTTATAATAAATTATAAAAAAACCCTACCCGTGAACCGTTTCTTTATTCCCGTATTTTGAAATAATTTCGGTTTCATATGCAATCCATTCTTTCCACCGTTGGTCAACATCTACTTTTTCTGAATATTGGCGTGCGAAATTTAAAAAAGTGGTATAATGCCCTGCTTCACTAATCATTAATTCCCGATAGAATTGCGCCAATTCAGGGTCTTTTATATTGTTGGATAATACTTTAAATCGCTCGCAACTTCGCGCTTCTATCATGGCTGCAAAAAGGAGACGCTCAATTAAAGCATCGTTTCTACTTCCATCTTTTTTCATAAATTTCACCAAATCCCCTACATAATCATCTTTGCGTTCGCGACCCAAAGCCAATCCTCTTTTTTTAATCACTTCGTGAACCATCTCAAAATGCTCCAATTCTTCCCGAGCAATTCGCAACATTTCCGTTACCAAATCTACTTTTTCAGAATTATTCACGATGATGTAAATTGCATTCGATGCGGCTTTCTGTTCACACCATGCATGATCGGTTAAAATTTCTTCAATATTCGATTCGACGATGTTTACCCAACGCGGGTCGGTTGCCAATTGTAATCCAAGCATAATTATTGCATTTTGATGCCACAAAATTAAATGTTTTCTTTGTAGTTATGGAACAGAAAAAGCTTCTTTTTATCGGACTCGTGTGGCCCGAACCGAAATCGTCGGCAGCGGGAACACGATCATTGCAATTACTTGCAGTATTTAAGGAGCAAGGTTATACCATTACGGTCGCTTCGGCTGCTCAAAATATTGAGTTTTCAGAAGACCAAGCCGCATTAGGTTATGCTTTTCAAACCATAGCGGTAAATGATGCCACATTTGATACTTGGGTGCGCAATTTGCAACCCGATGTAGTAGTTTTTGACCGGTTTATCACCGAAGAACAATTTGGATGGCGGGTCCGCGAGCAGTGTCCGAATGCGCTAACACTTTTGGATTCACAAGATGTTCATTTTTTAAGGTTGGCGCGTCAAGAGTCTGTCAAAAATAATGTGCCGCTTACCCGCGAACTGCTGCTTTCGGATACGGCAAAACGTGAATTAGCAGCGTATTACCGTTGCGACTTAGTTTTGGTGATCTCCCAATTTGAGTACGATTGGTTGCAATCAGAATGGCAATTTCCGCATGCGCAATTGGTCTATTTGCCCTTGTTTGGTCAAAAAGCTCCAACGATACCAACCTTTGAAGAACGGTCTGATTTTGTAGTAATTGGTAATTTCCTCCATGAACCCAATTGGGATGCAGTTCAGGTCTTAAAATACCATATTTGGCCCCGAATGCGTCAACAATTACCGCAAGCTCAGCTTCGAATTTATGGTGCCTATGCTACTGAAAAAGTACTGCAGTTGCATCACCCGCAGACTGGATTTCATATAGAAGGACGTGCCGAATCTGCTTTTGATGTACTTGCGAAAGCCAAAGTTATGGTTGCGCCTTTGCGATTTGGAGCGGGTATTAAAGGTAAATTACTAGAAGCAATGCAAGTAGGGACACCTTCGGTTACCACTGCAATTGGCGCAGAAGCAATGCACCCACAAGAACTTTGGAATGGATATATTTCTGATGATTGGGATACGTTTGCCGACCTCGCAATTCAATTATATAAGGATCAAGCGTTATGGACACAAGCACAAGCCAATGGTTTTGCGTTGCTTGATTCGCACTTTAACAAATACACGTTAATTATAAATTTTTGGAAACAGTTCGAAGATTATTCCCTGCACTTAAAAGAATATCGGGAACAACATGTGATCCGACAGTTGTTGCAACATAATACCTTACAAAGCAAACGCTATCTCGCAAAATGGATAGCGGCAAAGAATACGAAATAAAAAAGCTCCATATTCTGGAGCTTTTTATTATTCAGTCAAATTAAATGTATACGTTATTTTACCTACTTGCCGTTCAGCGCCCTCAGGACTTGGCGACCATTTGGTTTGCATTGCGGCAATTTTAGCTTGATTGGCCAAGCAGGATGCAGCGTTGGTTGTCCCACGAGCTCCCGGTTTGGCATCGATTACCGTACCGTTTTTATCAACCGTTATTTGAACGACAACGGTTCCTGTTTCGTTACAAGTATATTTGGGTTGGGGTTTGTTTAAGGCTTTACGACCAGTGAGTGAATATCCAGGACCATTTCCGGGTCCGATTCCACTACCATTTCCTCCTCCCGAACCGCTTCCGCTGCCCGAACCACTTCCGCTGCCCGAGCCCGAACCATTACCACTGCCTGAGCCTCCACCTGAACCACCTTCGCCATAATACCCATTTGAATTTAAGCTGCCATTGGACTTCCCTTTGTTGCCTCCCGAAGCATCGTCGCCATCACCCCCTTTTTTATTTCCTTTTAATAAATTGGCCAAAGCATCGTCTACTTTGCGTACCGGTTGCTTTACATCTATGGGTTTTGTTGTTTTTACCGGTTGTATTGAAGGGGTTGTTGGTTTTTTAACTGGTTCATTTTTTGGAACAAAAACACTAGTGTTCTCATCGTTATTTTCTTCTGCGATTATACTTTCTTCAGGCGCTGCTGTTGCAGTGGATTGGGTTGTTGTAGCTACGTTGAGTGCTTCACTTTGAAAATCGGTTCCCGATCCGAAGTCGCTATCACCAAAATTAACGGTAACGCCACCTCCTCCGCCACCTCCAGCGATTAGTGCTGCCATTTCTGCCTCTGTTGGAGGCCAAAACCGGATAAAAAACATAATTACAAGTAGCACCGCATAAATGGCTGTTGCTATTATAAAGGAGTTGCGCTTATCTTTGGCGGTAGTTTCTCCCATCGGTTTGAGTCCGTCGGAAAGCCGATCAAAATCCGGACTAGCAGGTTGAAAATCATTCTGAGTCATAGAGCCGTTTTGTATTACAACGTTTAAAAATACAAAAAATTATTCAACAGTAAGGTTTTTGGCTGTTTTTGGTAGGCAATAAGTAAGCCAAACATACCCAGCGAATCCTGAAATAGTCGAAGCAATTACAATCGAAAATTTACAGGAGTTCCTAATTTCGGTAGCTTCGAAAGCCAATAATGTGATAAAGATGGACATGGTAAATCCAATACCACCGAGCATGCCTAAGCCGAGTAAACGGTTCCATGTAAAGCCTTCGGGTAACGGTGTAATTTTACATTTAACCGAAAGCCAACTAAATATAAATATCCCCAAAGGTTTTCCAACGACTAAACCTGCAATAATTCCAATACTGTAGGGATGTATCAACGTGTCGAAAACATTTCCATCGATGCTCACAGCGGTATTGCAGAGTGCAAATAAGGGGATGATTAAAAAGGCTACCGGGTTGTGCAACCGGTGTTGAAGGCGATACGAAATACTGCGCGGACTACCATTTTCAAACGGTATAGCAAAAGCCAGTAGGACACCTGTAATGGTTGCATGTACCCCAGAGTGCAACATAAAATACCACATGAAAACACCTCCAATAAGGTACCAAATAAGGGCATTCACTCTACATCGGTTAAGGATAAGCAATAGACCAAAAATTCCTAAAGAAATCCCTAGATTGAATAGATTTAATGAATCGGTATAAAAAATGGCAATCATTAAAATGGCTCCTAAATCGTCAATTACGGCCAAAGCGGTTAGAAAAACTTTCAATGCTACGGGTACACGATTGCCTAAGAGGGATAAAATTCCAATTGCAAAAGCAATATCGGTTGCCATAGGTATACCGTATCCTTTGGAGGTAGGAGTGTTGTAATTGAATAACGTGAAAATTAGAGCTGGAATTAACATGCCACCTAGAGCACCCGCTAGAGGAAATACCGCATCTTTTATTTTGGAAAGTTCTCCAATATAAACCTCCCGTTCGAGTTCGAGTCCGATTAATAAAAAGAAAACCGCCATTAAACCATCGTTTATCCAATACTCGACGGGTTGGCTGCCTATCGGTGTGTGCCATAAGTGTAAATAAGCATCAGACCAACGAGAGTTGGCCAAAAATAAAGACACAATAGTACACGTCACTAAGACTAGACCGCTCGCTTTTTTACTTTCGAAGAATAAAGCAAATAATCGGGTAATTTTCATTTATACCAATTGTTGCAACGCAATTTCAAAAGCGGTTGCACTAATATTGTGGGTGTCAGATTTTCGATCATAGACCCGTTCAATTGCTTTTTTTATGGTCTCCGATGTGTCGTAAAAAATCGCCTCATCGGTCATTTGTACTTTTTTCTCCATAAAATAGGCAAATACTCTTGCCATACCACAATTGGAAATAAAATCGGGAATTAAACTCACGCGGCTATCTACATCCTCCATTATGGGTCCGAAGAAAATTTCTTTATCGGCAAAAGGAACATTAGCGCCACACGTTATCACTTCCAATCCACTGGTAATCATAGCGTCAACTTGGGCTTGGGTTACCAATCGCGAAGCGGCACATGGCGCAAAAATATGTGCGCCTAACGACCAAATTTTTTCATTGATTTCGGCAAAGGGTAGCATGTTTTCAGCTACCAATTTGTTACCGTCTTTATTTAAAAATAACCGTTTGATTTCGTCAAAACTAAATCCACTCTCTTGAATAACTCCGCCGTCGCGGTCGATAATTCCAATAACGGTTACCCCCATTTGTGCAAGGTAAAATGCAGCTGCCGAACCCACATTGCCAAATCCTTGAACGATAGCTTTTTTGCCCTTAAAATCGCCGCCATACGAAGTGTAGAAATGACGCACGGCCTCAGCTACACCATATCCAGTAATCATATCGGCGATCGTAAATTTACGCAACACATCAGGAGAAAATTTTGGGTTTTCAATGACTTTAATAACCCCTTGGCGCAGTTGTCCAATACGGTTGATTTTATCGGCTTCTGTAGGTTTGAAATGTCCATTGAATACCCCTTCTTGTGGATGCCATACCCCACATTCTTCGGTCATCGGAATTACTTCGTGGATTTCGTCCACATTCAAATCACCTCCCGTTCCATAATAACTTTTTAATAGAGGAGCGACGGCTTTGTACCAACGTTTTAAAACTTCATTTTTGCGCGGGTCGTTGGGATCAAAATTGATACCTGATTTTGCGCCACCGATCGCCGGACCTGAAACCGTGAATTTTACCTCCATGGTTTTGGCTAGTGATAGCACTTCATTCATGTCTAGTCCTTTACGCATTCGGGTTCCGCCACCAGCTGCACCACCACGTAACGAGTTAATCACAGTCCAACCTTCGGCTTCAGTTTCACTATCTTTCCAGTTGAATACGATTTCCGGTTGTTTATTTTCGAATTTTTTAAGTAAATCTTTCATTCCAGTTTGTTTCAGTTGCAAAAATACGGATTCATTCACAATATTTGTTTTACGAAGTAGATTTATACACTTTTCCACTCGAGTGGTCGTGTTTTGCCCCGGTTACACTACTGAGCACATTGATTTCATTCCGCAATCGTAATACACCCAACAAACCAAAGATTAACGCCTCCTTAAATTCCAGAGTTTTGGCGTCGGGAATAATGAATTCTATTTTGGGAAGATAAGAACCCATTCGATCCAATAAAAAATGATTGTAAGCTCCGCCCCCTGTAACCAAAATTTTCCCTTCGGATTGGGGTAATGCTTGTGCCGTTTGATAGGCAATATGTTCAACAAACGTACACAAGGTATCTTCGGTCGCTATCGGATAATTTGCCATTAAGAGCAGTATCCATTCCTTTACAAATTCAAAACCCAACGATTTTGGAAATGGTTTTTGATAATACGCTAATCCGTTAAGCGTGTTGAGTAGTTCTGTATGAACTTCTCCGGATGCTGCAATTTTTCCACCCGCATCATAGGGGAGATCAAGTAGATTGGCATAATGATTCAATACCGTATTTACTGGCGAAATATCAAAAGCCAAACGTTGTCCAAGGTGTTCAAAAGATACATTTGAAAAACCGCCAAGGTTCAAGCAATAGGTGTAGTCTGCAAAAAGTAAGCGATCACCAATAGGGACTAAAGGCGCTCCTTGTCCACCCAACGCTACATCCTGTACGCGAAAGTCGCAAACCACAGTTTGTTTAACTAGTTTGGCGATTTCGGGTAGATTGCCGATTTGCAGCGTAATTCCGTTTTGGGGTTGGTGTAAAATAGTATGACCATGGGAGCAAACGGCATCAATATTTTGAATCGAATTTTGGTCGATGAAATCTGCAATAACCGCACCGAGATACTGGGTATAATCGCGATTAATTTGTTGAAGTTCGTCTGCCGAAAAACCGATTGCCTCTTTTAAGCGCTTCACCCAATGATCGGGATAGGGTTGTGTTTCTGTTGTGCCTATTTCAAAGTGCCAATGCCCATTTTTGAACGTAAAAAAAAGTTCGGCCAAGTCAATGCCGTCAAGCGATGTGCCCGACATTACGCCGAGAATATGATAGGATTGTTTAGACATTTTCTAAAATTACGAAAACGTTTGAAGTTTCGCTTTTTATATTATACATTTGAACACCAAAATTAAAATTTACGATTTAACAAACACGATTTTTATGGATTTTAATCTTACCGAAGAGCATTTAATGATTCAACAGGCGGCGCGCGATTTTGCTCAAAATGAATTATTGCCCGGCGTAATTGAACGCGACGAACATTCGAAGTTTCCTACCGAACAAGTTAAATTGATGGGTGAATTGGGTTTTATGGGAATGATGGTCGACCCAAAATACGGAGGTGCAGGATTGGATAGCGTTTCTTATGTTTTGGCAATGACAGAAATCGCCAAAATTGATGCTTCGGCAGCCGTAATTATGTCGGTAAACAATTCTCTTGTTTGTGCAGGAATGGAGAAATATTGTAGTGAAGAACAAAAAATGAAGTATTTGGTTCCGCTTGCTAAAGGTGAAGTGATTGGTGCATTTTGTTTGTCAGAACCCGAAGCAGGATCCGATGCGACATCGCAAAAAACTACAGCTATTGATAAGGGAGATTATTATTTGTTAAACGGAACTAAAAATTGGATAACCAATGGTTCAACCGCTTCAACCTATCTGGTAATGGCGCAAACCGATGCAGAAAAAGGACATAAAGGAATCAATGCCTTTATTGTTGAACGGGGTTGGGAAGGTTTTGAAATCGGACCTAAAGAGAAGAAAATGGGAATCCGTGGATCTGACACCCATTCGTTAATGTTTACCGATGTTAAAGTGCCAAAAGCCAATCGAATTGGTGAAGATGGCTTCGGATTCTCGTTTGCAATGAATGTTTTAAATGGAGGACGAATTGGTATTGCTTCTCAAGCTTTAGGTATTGCATATGGCGCTTATGAATTAGCGTTAAAGTATGCGCAAGAGCGTAAAGCGTTTGGAAAAGAAATTTTTAAACATCAAGCAATTGCATTCAAATTGGCCGATATGTATGTGAAAACTACTGCAGCCAAATTACTAGTGATGAAAGCCGCTGTTGAAAAAGATGAAGGAAAAGATATCGCTCATAGCGGAGCGATGGCTAAATTATACGCTTCAGAAGTAGCATTAGAAGTTGCTAATGAAGCCGTTCAAATTCATGGAGGTAACGGTTATGTAGCCGAATATCATGTGGAGCGTATGATGCGTGATTCGAAGATTACGCAAATTTATGAAGGGACCTCTGAAATTCAACGTATAGTGATTTCACGTGGATTAATAAGCTAAAAGTGGTGAAGAAGGCCTTAGTTTTTATAGTACTAATACTGCCATTTTACCTTTTAGCCCAAAATAACTCAGGGAAAACTATAGCAGAATACCTTGCTATTTACGAAAAGTTACATGCACAACCCGAATTGAGTGGCCAAGAGAAAAACACGGCCACTTTTTTGCGTAAATGCCTACAAGAATGGGGGTATCAAATAACAGATTCTTTGGGTTTTTATAGTTTTGCCGCCGTTTTAAAAAATGGGAAAGGGCCCACGATAATGTACCGTACCGATATGGATGCGTTACCGGTAAAAGAACAAACCCAACTGCCTTTTTCGAGTTCAGTGGTGGCCAATAAAGATGGCGTAGATGTACCGGTTATGCATGCCTGTGGTCACGATGTACACATGGTGACATGGTTAGCGGTAGCCGATTATTTTGCCCATCATCCAAAAGAATGGAAGGGAACGTTGGTGCTATTGGCGCAGTCAGCCGAAGAGATAGGGCAGGGCGCAAAAAAAGCCATTGCACAACCGAACTTTAATCAATTACCCCAGCCCAATTATCAAATTGCAATGCACAATAATGCCGATCTTGCTGTAGGACAAGTTGGATTTTGTGACGGATATGCTATGGCTGCTGTAGATATGATGAATATCATTATTCATGGCAAAGGAGGGCATGGTGCTGTGCCACAAAATACAATAGACCCTATTATTTTGGCAGCCCAATTTGTAACTGAAATTCAAACCATCGTAAGTCGTAATTTACCCCCAATTGAAGCTGCTGTAGTTACTGTTGGTGCGATTCATGGTGGGACTATTGGAAATGTAATTCCCAATCAGGTTGAATTAAAGTTAACCATTCGGAGTTTTTCACCCCAAGCACGACAGTTAATACTCGACCGACTTAAAACTATTGGTGATGGGTTAGCGACTGCTGCAGGTTTGCCCCAAAGTCTTTGGCCCGAATACCAACTACTAGATATGTCTATTGGTCCCGTATTTAATGATAGCCAAATGGGAAAACGAGTAGCGGCATCGTTAAAGAAAAAATATGGTGAAAAAGCAATTGTTTCGGTAGATCCTGTCATGATTGGTGAAGATTTTGGAATGTATCGTACCGATCCCAATATCCCCTCTTACTTATTATGGATGGGTACTTTAACGCCTGCATCACAACAAAAATACACGGCTCAAAACCAAAAATTTCCCTCCTTACATTCCCCAAATTTTGCTCCCGATTACCAAGAATCATTACCCCAATCAATTCAAATGATGACCACTGCACTACAAGCGTTATTCGTCTCACACTAACGAATAGAATTACAATGAGCGTATATGATTTTCGGAAATTGTCTTTGGACCAAGTGCGCGAATTGGTTTCTTGGGCTGAAAAAGAAGGATGGAACCCAGGACTTCAGGATGCGGAATTATTTTATTGCGCAGATCCCGATGGTTTTTACGGCTATTTTTTAAACGATTTACTGATTGGCGGTGGTTCTTTAGTCTCTTATTCTGGTGCTTTTGGATTCATGGGGTTGTTTATTATGAAACCCGAATACCGAAACCAAGGCGTTGGACAAGTGTTATGGGAGCTTCGTAAAAATGCTCTTTTGAAACGATTGAAACCCAATGCCGCCATTGGAATGGATGGAGTAGTTGCGATGCAACCGTTTTATCAAAAAGGGGGATTTGAGTTTGCTTTTACTGACGAACGCCATGAAAATTTAGGAAAAACATTTCCCAACAATCCTGCTATTTCATTGATTGCAAAAGAAGATGTCTCTAAAGTCATGGAACTGGATCTGGAATGTTTTGGATTTGATCGGAGTTCATTTATAGAAAATTGGCTATTTCAGTCCACAGGACAAGCGTTCAAATATACTGATGAAAATGGTTTGCAAGGTTTTGTTGTCATACGAAAAGTAATGGAAGGGTATAAGATAGGTCCTTTGTTTGCAGAAACTTTGGAAGTGGCGGAAGCCTTATATGAACGGTGTTTAAGTACTGTAGTTGGCGCGAAAGTATATATTGATATTCCGCTTAGTAATCCGTTGGCAATTGTATTAACCCAAAAGTATCAAACGCAACCTATGTTTGAATGCGGTCGGATGTATTATGGGCAACCCCCCGTACTCCCTATTCATAAAATTTTTGGAATTACTACCCTTGAATTGGGCTAAAAATACCGTTTAAGTTGATGTTGTGTCAAAATAATATGAAGTTTATTTTGGTATAAAACATTTCAAAAAAAATGTTAAATTTGAAATCGAATTTAAACAATCATTGATCAACTTTAACCAAACTTTTTATGAAAAATATCGTTACTTGGGTAATCAAATTGACCGCAGTAGTTATTTTAGTGCAAACCCTTTTTTTTAAATTTACAGGAGCTTCTGAAAGTGTTTATATTTTCTCAAAACTAGGAATAGAACCCTATGGACGCATTGGATCTGGAGTTGGTGAGCTAATTGCTTCGGTATTAATTTTAATTCCAAGAACCACTTTGTTAGGTGCATTGATGGGACTAGGAACAATGGCCGGGGCCATTTTTTCCCACTTGTTTGTATTGGGAGTAGTAATTCAATATGAAGGATTTAATGATGGAGGTTTGCTGTTTTCTATGGCCGTAATTACGTTTACTTGTTGTGCGATTTTAGTGTATCAAAATAAATCTGGAATTCCTAATTTACTTCGTTTAAAACTATAATTTCAATAGTGCACATGCTAGCAAAATCGCTTCAATCAACCCTTGGTGCGCTAATCGAATTGTTGCAACAATTACCAGATGAAGTGTATAATACACCTTGCTTAGAATTGTCTAACGCAACAATTGGAGAGCATACACGGCATAGTATCGAGTTGTTTCAATGTTTATTGACCCAATATCATTCGGGAATTATTAATTATGATCAACGTGCTCGTGATTTGGTAATTCAAACCAAAACAGCCAAAGCCATTGAAATGCTTGAATTGATTTTGATTCAATCGAATAAGCCAAACAAGCCGTTAAAATTGCAGCATGATTTTGATGATCAATTAGTAGCGTTAGATACAACTTACTATAGAGAATTAGTTTTTACTCTAGATCATTGTGTTCATCATCAAGCATTAATAAAAGTAGCCTTACGAAATGCTACCGTTAAGGTTGATGAAAATTTTGGGGTAGCAAAGTCAACTTTAGCCTATAGAACCCAATGTGCACAGTAAGCATAGTTCCGTCTAATGGACAATGGATACTTACTTCTAATCGTGATGAATTAACCGAACGTGCAGCACATCCGCCTCAACCGTATGTGCATCAAAATAAAACCATTTGGTATCCTAGTGATCCTAAGGCAGGTGGAACTTGGTTTGCCGTTTCTTCTGCACTTGCGACGGTAGTTTTACTTAACGGTGCTGAAAAAAAACATGCGATTGAACCTTTTTATCGAAAAAGTAGAGGGCTCATTGTTTTAGAATTATTAAGCGAGTCGGATTCCGTTTTAATGCATTGGAAATCAATTGATTTAACGCAAATCGAACCCTTCACTTTGGTTGTTTTTGAGTATCCACATTTGCATCAATTGCGTTGGGATGGGCAACATAAGTCTACGGTAGCATTAGATGTTAATCAACCCCATATTTGGTCTTCAGCTACATTGTATTCGTCTAAAATTCGTGCCGAACGGGAACAGTGGTTTGCCGATTTTTTAGTGCAAAAGCCAACCATTACTGCTGCAGATCTGTTTAGTTTTCATCAAACAAGACACCCCAATAACACCAAAAATGGATTGGTAATGGAACGATCAACTTTTCTTAAAACCATAAGTATTACACAGTTGGTTATTGATGCCAATTCTGCACAACTAAAACATGTTGATTTGCTTAGTAATTACCAGTCTGTTCATACCATAAATCCGGAGTAATGAAATTGTTTTTTTACAAACTTACCCATTGGGAATATTGGCCTTTTCAAGTGGTTTATTTTCCAATTTCTTTTTTGTGGATCTATTTTTCGTTAAGAGAACGCAGTTTGTTTTTTTTCAATGCAGTCAATCCAACTATGAAAAATGGTGGATTTTTTATGGTTTCAAAAGCCGAAATCTATGCGCTTATACCCAAACAATATTACCCCAAAACATGTTTCGTTTCTGCTGCACTTTCGATCGAAGAGCTGGAAGCGTTGTTAAAAAACAGCCCTTTTAATTTTCCGTTAATTGCCAAACCTGATATGGGATTGCGCGGTGCAGCGGTTAAAAAATTAGAAAATAGTGCAGCCGTCATCCAATACCATAAGCAGGCCCAATTTGATTATTTATTGCAAGCACTTATTCCTTATCCTAATGAGGTTGGAATATTTTATGTGCGTTATCCAAATGAAAAAAAGGGAAGAATAACCGGTATAGTTGCTAAAGAGTTTCTCACAATCATTGGTGATGGCAAAAACACACGCGCACAGTTGTTGCGTAAAAATCCACGTGCTGCAATGCAGTTGGAAGTACTGCAAGAAGAAATGGGACCGCGATTGCACGAGGTGTTACCTGAAGGGTACTCTGAGCGTATTGTTCCTTTTGGCAATCACTGTCGGGGAACCAAATTTATAGATGCCAGTTCTTGGATAACCCCGCAGTTGACAAAAACTATTGATGAAATTTGTCAGCAAATTGACGGGTTTTATTACGGCCGTTTGGATATAATGTATTCTACTATTGACGCGTTAACACAAGGTGAAAACTTTGCTATTGTAGAACTCAACGGTGCGATGAGCGAACCCGCGCATATTTATGATCCGGCACATTCTATAGGGTATGCATGGTGTACATTGTTCAAACACTTTATGGATTTGTTTAAAATTAGTAAAATCAATCATAGGCAAGGACACCGGTATCTTTCATTTAAAGAAGGAATTCGACAATACCAATTGCACCGGAAACATAACCAAAAGATTTTTAAATTTTAGTACCTTTATCGTTTTGTATTTGGCTATGAAAAACATCATTGTTACAGGAACATCGCGAGGTATTGGACTACAATTGGCACTACAATTTGCATCGAACGGTCATAATGTATTGGCGTTATCCCGTAAAATTCCTCAAGAATTGATAGAACATCCGCTGGTTACTTGTTTATCGTTCGATTTGGAAGTAGCAGCTGACATGAATCAGGTCACTGCCTTTTTAGCTGATTCATGGAAAAAGGTCGATTGTATAGTGCACAATGCTGGTTTGTTGGTGAATAAACCCTTTGAGGAGTTGACATTAAATGATTTTGAGCGGGTTTATCGGGTTAATTTATTTGGAGTAGCACACCTCAATCAAGTTAGCTTGCCTTATATGGCATCGGGGAGTCATGTTGTGAGTATCAGTTCGATGGGTGGAATTCAAGGGAGTATGAAGTTTCCAGGATTGGCAGCCTATAGTTCGAGCAAAGGTGCGCTCATTACCCTATCGGAGCTTTTGGCAGAAGAATACAAAGAGCACGGGATAGCTTTCAATGTATTGGCCTTAGGTGCGGTGCAGACAGAGATGTTGGAAGAAGCTTTCCCCGGGTATCAAGCACCCGTTACTGCTGCAGAAATGGCCGATTATATCTATAATTTTACATTGAATGGTAATCGCTACCACAATGGAAAAGTAATCCAGGTTTCGTCTTCAACGCCTTGATTTAACATTTAGAATATAAAATTCGCTTTGGAAGTTCTCGCTAAATATCTCCCTGAACACGCGGTTTTACCTTGTTTTGAATTGATCAAAACTAACAATGTTCATTTAAAAATTGTCAATGAAAGGCAAACCCGTCATGGCGATTACCGAAGAGCATTGAATGGGAAGCATGAAATTACAGTAAATGCCAATTTAAACCAATACCGATTTTTAATTACGCTGGTTCATGAAATTGCACATTTGGTAGCTTTTGAGCATTACGGACGAACGATTAAACCCCACGGTGTTGAATGGAAAATGACGTTTCAGCGCTTAATGGTACCCTTTATTCGTCCTGAAATATTTCCGCATTCGGTATTGCCTTTGGTGGCTCAACATTTTCGAAATCCAACAGCTTCTAGCGATTCAGATGCACGTTTAGCTTATGCATTAAAACAATTTGACGCGCGAAAATCAGATGTATATTTTGTTCATGAAGTTCCCAATGGATCCTATTTTCGCATTAAAAATGGGCGGGTTTTTCAAAAACAAGGGTTGCGGGTAAAACGTTATATATGTATGGAAGTGGCATCGGGACGCCTGTTTTTGTTTAATGCTAATGCTGAGGTTGAAATGGTACCCGGCGGTTAATGATAAAGACGTCTTTTTTCTTTACCCTTATACACAAATCCTGAAATGGATTAAATATATTTGTAGTTGCGGTATGTCCAACCATAGATGATACAATTTTCCATGAATTCAAATTATTACGCAATTTTAATGGCCGGGGGTGTAGGTTCTCGTTTTTGGCCGGTAAGTACCACGGAGTTTCCAAAACAGTTCCACGATATGTTGGGTTCGGGAGAAACGTTGATTCAAAAGACGTTTAGCCGGTTGTCAAAATTAATTCCTATAGAAAATATTTTAATCTTAACCAATGAGCGTTATTATGCTTTGGTGTTGGAACAATTACCTCAAGTTCAACCGGATCAAGTGGTTTTGGAGCCTGCAATGCGCAATACCGCTCCCTGTATTTTATATGCGTCATTAAAAATAAAAAAGAAAAACCCAAATGCAGTAATGGTGGTTGCCCCAAGTGACCATTGGATTGAAGATGAAGTTGCATTTACGCAGAATTTACAACAGTGTTTTGATTTTTGTGAACAAGAAAATGCCTTATTGACTTTGGGAATACAACCAACATTTCCCAACACAGGCTTTGGATACATTGAATTTGATAAAACAGATTCGTCCCCCATAAAAAAAGTAAATCAATTTCGCGAAAAACCCGATTACGAAACCGCAAAACATTTTTTAGAACAAGGTAATTTTTTGTGGAATGGCGGTATTTTTATTTGGAGTGTCCAGGCGATAACTTCAGCTTTTGATCAGTTTCAACCAGAACTCAATCGTTTGTTTTTAAAGGGAGAAAATGTGTATAATAGTCCTAATGAAGTTGCGTTTATTCAAGAATACTATCCCCAAGCAGAAAATATTTCTATAGATTATGCTATTTTGGAGAAAGCAGCTAATGTTTATGTGTTGCCTGCTACATTTGATTGGAACGATTTGGGTACGTGGGGCTCTTTGCATGAAAAATTAGATAAAGATGCCCAAAACAATGCGGTTATTAATGCGACAGTAATTTTAGAAAACGCATCCAATAATATTATTCGTTCCGAAGGTAAAAAATTAGTAATTGTGGATGGTCTTGATGATTTTATAATTGTAGATAAGGGAGATGTATTGTTAATTTATCCCAAAGGAAAAGAACAAGACATTAAACGAATCACTGCATTGGCCAATTCCTTGTAATTTTTTTTAACCATTTTGTGCTTGACGTATTTTTTTAAACAAATTGGATGAATAGACGAAATCGGTAACGGCTTCGTTATCTGTTTTGAAAATATCATTTTTGGTTCCCTCCCAGGCTAAAACACCTTCTTTAAGAAAGACAATTTTATCGCCGATTTCCATCACCGAATTCATATCGTGGGTATTAATAACCGTAGTAATATTGTATTCAACGGTGATTTCATGAATCAAATTATCAATGACAATTGCGGTCTTTGGATCTAAACCTGAATTGGGTTCGTCACAAAAAAGGTATCTTGGATTGTTCACAATCGCGCGCGCAATGGCTACTCTTTTTTGCATGCCTCCCGATAATTCGGAGGGTTTTTTATGATGCGCATTGACAAGGTTAACCCGATTAATTACAAAGTCAACCCGTTCATTGATTTCGGCAATCGATTGGTTAGTAAACATTTTTAAGGGGAATGCCACATTTTCTTCAACAGTCATACTGTCAAATAGTGCGCTACCTTGAAATACCATGCCAATTTCGGTGCGAAGTTCGCGACGTTCATCGGTATTCATGGAAGATAATATACGGCCGTCAAAAGAAATAATTCCTTTTTCGGGACTATGTATACCTAAGAGTGACTTTAAAAGCACCGTTTTTCCCGATCCACTTTGTCCGATGATTAAATTGGTTTTTCCGGTTTCAAATAAGGTAGAAATTCCCTTTAAAACATTGACCCCTCCAAATGATTTTTCAAGCGCTTTAACTTCGATCATGCCAAAAGTAATTGGGTTAAGATATAATTGGTTAATATGATCACAACCGCTGTCCAAACAAACGAAACCGTACTTGCTTTACCTACTTCAAGAGCGCCTCCTTTCATGTAATAACCGTGGTAGGAGGGAATCGTTGCCAATAGAAAGGCATACATGATGGTTTTTATAAACGCATAAGCAATGTGAAACGGAATAAATTCGGTCTGTATCCCTTGAATGAATTGCGCACTAGTAGTAAATCCTCCATAAACGCCACCCAGCCACCCTCCTAAAATTCCTAAAAACATCGAAATGCCGATTACAAAAGGATATAAGAGTAGTGCTGTCATTTTTGGAAAAACCAAATAATTTAAAGAATTAACACCCATAACTTCCAAAGCGTCAATTTGTTCGGTAACCCGCATGGTTCCTATACTAGACGTGATGAAAGAGCCCATTTTACCGGCCATAATGATCGAAATAAAGGTAGGGGCAAATTCTAATATTACCGATTGACGGGTTGCAAAACCAATAAGGTATTTGGGGATTAATGGATTGGTTAAATTTAATGCTGTTTGAATAGAAACCACTCCGCCCACAAAAAACGAAATAAAACAAACAATTCCCAACGAATCAATAACGAGGTCGTCAATTTCTTTGTAGATTAAACCCTTCATTACCGACCATTTGGTAGGTTTTACGAATACCTCTCGAATCATTAAAAAATAGCGACCGATGTGAGCAAGATAGCGCAGTACTAGCATAATTGTGTATAGGTCCAAAAATAGCGCTTATTTTTGAATGTAGCAACGGTTTTAAATTCCTTCAAATAACAGAAGTTAAAAAATTGAAAGTAATTTCGCTTTCATCCCCTTCCAACGGTATGCTCTTATAAATCGTGCTTGTTCGGGTGTCACCATTAAAGGCTTTTGACTCTTTTTTGCTTTCCAAAACCCCCGAATATAATCAAGTGTTAACCGAAACTTCTTTTTGCGTAAAGCCAATTTTAAAGAAGCGATTAGCGTAATCCAAAATCCGTAGCCGAGGCAGTAAAAAGCTTCTCCTTGTTTAAAACGAGCGGCCTTATTATAACTCGCGCCGGTTGGTTTTAGATGTTTTACATGCAATGAGGAGTCTGTTTTGATTTTCCAACCATAAAAAGTACACAATAATTCATCTACGGTATCCCAGCCCATTTGCGCTCGTAAACCACCAATTTGTTGGTACGCCTCTTTTCGATAGGCTTTTAAAGCTCCGCGGATATGGTCTTTGTCGGTTAAATTTTCCAAAACCCATGTGTTGTTTTTTTCTATGTAACAAAAACCACCAGCCATACCAATTTGATTATCGTTCACAAAATGGTTCCGTATGGTTTCAAAATAATGGGAAGGGAAAATTAAATCACCATCCACTTTTACAAGTATATCATAGGGGGTAGAGAGGTGTTTTTCGCCCCAGTGAAACGCATGAATTACCTTGCTCCCCGGAAGGTGAACTGCTTCTGAAGTTTTGTTTACTAAAGAAATAAATGGATACGCATTAACAAATGATTGGACTATTTCAGGAGTACTATCGGTAGAACCATCATTTACAACAATTACTTGTGTTGGTAATACCGTTTGCTCAACAATCGATTGCAATGTTAACGCAATATATTTTTCTTCGTTAAAGGTAGGAATGATAATGCAATAGTTCATAGCTAGAATGTGTTTCTATGGCACACGTACAGCATATACCAAATAATAACGTGGGGTAAACCAACGAAGTAACGGCCGAATTCCTAATTTTTTTACTGGGTGGGTAAATTGAACACGATCTACAATGGTAAATCCCGATTTTTCTAGCAACCAATCCAATTGCCAATCTTCAAATTCATGATAATGCCGGTCCCAAGGGTCTGTTTTACTGCGATAGGCTGGTGAGAACCATAGCCGTAACGGAACGGAAATAAGAATTTTGTTTGCTTTTACATTTTGCAGCACAGTATATGGATTTAATAAATGCTCAAAAATTTCAAAAGCTGTAAATACATCATAATCGGCGGTTTGTAATGCTGAAGGATTATTGTCAATATCTTCTCCAGTAGTATTTGCAACCGAATAGCCATTTTCCTCCATGATTCTAGAAAAAGGGTTGGGCACGCCTAAATCAAAAATGCGTTCATGGGAAGGCACATGTTTTTTTAAAAATTCCAACGTGATTCGGAATCGTTTGGAGGGATAGGTTTTCTCGTACATGAAATTGGTGGTTCAATTTAGTATTGAAGCACAACAAAATTATAAATAATTTAGGGTTTTACTATTTTTTTACACTTCAAATCCATTAATGTGTTCCTTTGGTTCGTGTAGAATAGTGGTATAGGTTAATTGGGTGATTTTTTTCATTTGGTAACGATAAATGCAATGATTTATAATCGAACAATTCCCTATTAAATTTGATAAGCAATCGCATTAATATTCATCCCTGCGCCAACAGAGGCAAATAGAATAACATCCCCGGGATGGAGTTCTTGATTTTCAATTTTTCCATTGATCAATAAATCATACAAGGTTGGTACCGTAGCTACACTGCTGTTTCCTAATTTATGGATGCTCATGGGCATAATACCTTCTGGAGGAGATTGTTGGTATAATTTATAAAAGCGATGAATAATAGCTTCATCCATTTTTTCATTGGCTTGGTGAATCAATATTTTTTTAACCTGACCAATGGCGTACCCACTTTTTTCTAAACAACTTGCCATCGCTTTGGGTACGTTGCTTAATGCAAATTCGTAGATTTTACGCCCATGCATTTTGATATACCGCACATTTGGATCGTGTGTTTTATTAAACGAATTTCCAAAGTACAAATAATAGGCTTCGTCTTGAGTAAAAGTTGCTGTTTCATAGGATAAAATTCCACCGGGTGAATCGGTTGCTTCAATAATTGTGGCACCTGCGCCATCAGAATAAATCATGGAATCACGATCGTGGATATCGACTACACGGGATAAGGTTTCCGCTCCAATTACCAAACATTTTTTTGCCATACCCGCTCGGATAAATGCATAGGCTTGAATAACGCCTTCGATCCAGCCTGGACAACCAAAAAGTAGGTCGTAGGCAACACATTTTGGATTTTTTATTTTTAAGTTAAATTTTACTCGAGTCCCAAGACTTGGTAAAATATCCGTTTGAATAGCGCCTTGTTTTACGTTGCCAAAATTGTGCGCAAAGATGATGTAATCCAAGGTTTCAGGATCTATCCCCGATGCTTTTATCGCCCGTTCAGCAGCAATAGTAGCAATATCTGAAGTTACTAAATTTTCTGTTACATACCTCCGTTCTTCGATACCTGTAATTTCTAAAAATTTTTTAGCAACAACCTCATTCGAATAGGGAAAAGGAGTACCGTCTTCATTTAAAAATTCGTGACGTGCAAAGTCTAAATTGGTAACAACTTTAGTTGGGATGTAACAACCTGAACCGGTAATTTTAATAGGCATAATTCTATTGATTTACAACGAAGTTACATATAATAATGCCACGTGATTCAAAGTCAAGCACAAATTTGGTTCAAATTATAGAATTTATAAAACGGGGTAATTGATATTGTGAAATTGTAAATAAAATTAACTGTTCTTTTGTTTGATTTTGATTTGCATGATGGTCGATAAATTGTGCGCCATATTTTTCATTCGCTCACAATTGAATCCTTCAAAGTTTTCATTGATAGCTGCTTCAAAATGCTCAAGCCAAATGTCAAAATGCTCTTTGGTTAAGGCCGAAAGGGTATCAACCTCCATATGGATTTGGGTCAAATTATTGACATATCCCCCTGTTCCAAGCAAGGATTGCGACCAGAAGCGCACGAGAATTTGTAAGTGCTCTTCAAGTTTTTCATGGATAGGAATCACTTCAGTGAAGATGTAACTGATCCGCACGTCAGCGAATAATTTTTTATAAAATGTATCGACGATAACATAAATATCGTCTTGAGTTTGTAAATCGGTCACGGGATTTTCTTTTAAGTCCACAAATATAGCGATCCCTAGCTTTTTGTGTTTTTTCCTTTTTTTTGAAACCAAAAGGCGAGTTGGACTAGGGCGATCAGGGCGGGGACTTCAACCAAGGGACCGATGACACCCGCAAAAGCTTCGCCACTGTGTAAACCAAATACTCCAATGGCCACTGCAATGGCTAATTCGAAATTATTGCCCGTGGCAGTGAAAGCCACAGCAGTCGATTGGGCATAGTTGGCGCCAAAATAACGGCCTAAGATAAAGCTTACAACAAACATGATTCCAAAATACAGCACCAAAGGAATCGCAATCCGCACGACATCCCAAGGGATTTCTAGTATAAGTTGTCCTTTTAAACTAAACATCAATACAATCGTCGCCAACAAAGCTGCCAAGGTAAAGGGCGATATAAAAGGAATGAACCGTTCTTGAAACCATGTTGAACCTTTAATTCGAATAAGGGTATAGCGCGAAATTATTCCTAAGGCAAAAGGAATCCCTAAATAGATGCCAACGCTTTGTGCAATTTCTTGGATTGAAATTGCAACTTCAAATCCTTGAAAACCAAAAAATGGTGGTAAAAGAGTGAGAAATAGATAAGCATAGCCACTGTAAAAAAGTACTTGAAAAATACTGTTTAACGCAATTAATCCCGCTCCATATTCGCGGTCACCTTCGGCTAAATCATTCCATACAACAACCATAGCGATACAACGTGCGAGTCCGATTAAGATAACACCGTTTCGGTATTCAGGATAATCGGATAGAAGCAAAAGCGCTAATGCAAACATAAGTAAAGGACCAATAATCCAATTTAGTATAAGTGAAGCTCCCAAAACTTTCGTGTTGCGAAATACGGGTCTGATTTGGCCATAATTTACTTTGGCTAAAGGTGGATACATCATAATGATTAGCCCAATAGCTAATGGTATATTGGTGGTGCCATGCGTCATATTTTGAATTTGCTCACTTGCCGAAGGGAAAAAGTTGCCAATACTAATGCCTAAAGCCATTGCAAGAAATATCCAAAGGGTAAGGTATCGATCCAAGAATCCAAGGCGCTTTCGATTCAAAGTAGGGGTGCAATTTGTTACAGTCATCGTTATTGATTGTTAAGTTGATGCATTATATAGCGCATTTCAGTTGCAATTTGTTTGCTTCGTTCGGCATATTTAGCAGATTGCTCCGCAGTACCGTCATAAACTTTTGGGTCTTCATAGCGTAAAGGAAATCGTGCAGCTGCACCCAAAACTATCGGACATCCTTTATCAGCACTAGAACAAGTCATGAGTGCAATGAAGTTTGATTGGGGGTTGAATACATCCTCGTAGACTTTTGAAAATCCAATTATGGGAGGGGTATTTGGACCCGTGCGAAGGGCGTAAATCGGATTCTCGCTAGCTGCCAAGAGTTGACTTTGTATACCCGCAGCATGAAGCGTTTCGAGAATGGCAGGATAAAGTGCTGTCGCTTCGGTGCCTCCCGAATAGGCAGTTAAGGGTATTCCATAGTAATTGGCAGCGGCTTGTGCCCAGACTTGCGTGAGGTGACTGCGTCGTGAATTGTGGGTACAGATGCAATTAAAAATTAAGGGGTTTCTTTCAGCTCTAATTCTTTTACACGTTTCAATTAATGGATCGAGAAGCGCTAAACGATCGGAAGAAAGTGAAGATAGATCACAGTTTTCTAGGTACGTGTGGACTTCAAAAAAAAGTTCGTTTTTCATCGTTGAAAGATTAACAACATTTTTTTTCAATTGTAAGTTGACTCCTTATTTGATTGAAGTACTCTTGAAGAGCGGCAATACTATTTTCGTCTATGCAATAACAAATTGCGGTACCTTCTATCGTTCCTTTAATGAGTCCTGCATTTTTCAATTCGCGTAAATGTTGCGAAATTGTGGGTTGTGCTAAAGGAAGCGCATCGACAATAGCGCCACAAATACAACTATTGACTTGACAAAGGTGTTCCATAATTGCAATTCGTGCCGGATGTGCCAGCGCTTTGAGCTTGATTGCCATTTCGTTTTGCACATCTGTAAAATGTTCGGTTTTCGTTACGCCCATCGCTTTTGTAATTATATTGCAATATTACGATTAAATAAATAATTGACTTTAATTTTATATCTTTATTTTAAAAATTTATGGAATGGGCCAATTATTTATCGACGTTTATAATTCCAATCAGGAGGGTGAATTTCAAAATATTTGTGAGCAATTAGCAGATCTTATACCTAGCTATTTGCCTGAGGCTGAGGGAAAAATATGGCATGCACATCCTGTTTGGTTTTTGAATGGCAATCCAATAGTTGGCTATAGTATTCAAAAACGGGGTGTTCGATTGTTATTTTGGAGTGGGATAGATTTTAATGAACCAGAATTAAATGTTCATGGTGAAAAATTTAAAGATGCTTCTATTTTTTACACGCATTCTTCGCAAATCAATACAATCAATTTAGCCCGCTGGTTGGGAAAAGCCCGAAACATTCAATGGGATTATAAAAATATTGTAAAACGTAAAGGAAAGCTTGAGCGCTTAATATAAATTGTATTTTAGAAATTAAATAATTTTTTACTCTTGAAAATTCTACACAATCAAAGTCCACTCAAACGATTATTACTACTCGGAATCGGCAATATACTAATTGGAGTTGCATCATTGTTTACCAGTTCAAATTGGTACTTAATTGGGTTAAGTGGATTGGGAATAGTGTATCTCATTCAATATTTTTATACTAAAAATAGGGTGATGGTGGAGCTCACACCCGATTATATTATCTTCAATGGACTTTTTAAGAAGAAAACGATTCAATTGGGTGCAATTAATTCCTATAAAAGTTTTGCTGGCGAACATACGATTACTTCTAAAGACACCACGATCCTTATTAATGTCAATTTATTTGACAAAGCAACCCAATTGGAGATGAAAGCTTATTTTGATACACTTCAAACAAAATTAGAACTATAAAAAAACCGCTCAAAAAAGCGGTTTTTTTATTTTAAAGTAAAGCCCAAAGCCTAAAGCCCAAAGTCCAAAGTCTAACGACTAATCACTAATTACTAGTCACTAATCACTAATTACTAGTCACTAATTAATCCTACATATACGCTTCAATCGGTGCACACGAGCAAACCAAATTACGATCGCCGTAGGCATCGTCTACACGACGCACGCTCGGCCAAAACTTGTTTTCGCTCAAATACTCCAATGGGAAAGCGGCGGCTTCACGCGAATACGGGAAGATCCAATCGTTTGCCGTTAACATCGCTAACGTGTGTGGTGCATTTTTCAAAACATTGTTTGGTTCATCAGCGCTTGCCGCTTCAATTTCTTTACGTATAGCAATCATAGCATCGCAAAAACGATCCAATTCGGCTAAATCTTCCGATTCTGTTGGCTCGACCATTAAAGTCCCCGCTACAGGGAATGATACAGTTGGTGCATGAAATCCGTAATCCATCAAACGTTTTGCGATATCGGTTACTTCAATACCTTTTTGTTTGAACTCACGACAATCTAAAATCATTTCGTGTGCCGCACGTCCACATTCTCCCGAATACAATACAGGATAGTGTGTTTCTAAACGTACTTTCATATAGTTGGCATTCAAAATAGCATATTGTGTGGCATTGGTTAATCCTTCAGCGCCCATCATCATAATGTAACCATACGAAATCAAGCAAACCAAAGCCGATCCAAAGGGAGCCGATGAAATGGCCGTAATCGCTTGGTCACCACCCGTTGGGATAATTGGATTGGTAGGTAAGAAGGGAACTAATTTTTCATTCACACAGATAGGTCCAACACCCGGTCCACCACCACCGTGAGGAATCGAGAACGTTTTGTGTAAGTTTAAGTGGCAAACATCAGCCCCAATCGTGGCAGGATTCGTTAATCCAACCTGCGCATTCATGTTGGCACCATCCATATAAACTAAGCCGCCATTTTCGTGAATAATATTGGTGATTTCGATGATCGAACTTTCAAACACACCATGTGTAGATGGATAAGTCACCATTAATGCTGACAAACGGTCTTTGTTTTCGATTGCACGTGCCCGCAAATCTTCTACGTCAATATTTCCTTCAGGAGTCGTTTTGGTGACAATAATTTCCATTCCAGCCATCGCTGCCGATGCAGGATTAGTTCCGTGTGCCGAAGAAGGAATTAAACAAACGGTGCGGTGATCATCACCTCGAGATAGGTGGTAGGCCCGAATCGCCATTAATCCCGCATATTCACCTTGTGCTCCAGAATTGGGTTGTAAGGTTGTGCCTGCAAAACCAGTTACCACATTCAATTGGTGCTCTAGTTTTTTCAACATAATTTGGTAGCCCTCCGCTTGATCCAATGGAGCAAACGGGTGAATGCTATTCCAATTGGGCATTGATAGCGGAAGCATTTCAGCTGCTGCATTCAATTTCATCGTACACGATCCCAACGAAATCATGGAATGGTTTAAGGATAAATCTTTGCGTTCTAATTTTTTGATATAACGCATTAATTGACTTTCGGAATGATGGCTATTGAATACCTCGTGCTGAAGAAAAGCCGATTGACGCTCTAGGTTGGTCGGTAGTTGCGAATGCGAACTTAACTGAGTTAATGTAATTGACGGTTTTTCTAAAGCCGTAGCAAAAACATTTATAATTTGATTCAAATGTAAAATCGAGGTAGTTTCATTCAAAGCAATGGAAATCGTTTCTTCATCAATGTAAAAGAAATTGATTTCATGTTGTTCGGCTACTTTACGAACCTTTGCAGCATTTGCTTTTACTACGATGGTGTCAAAATAAGCACTGTTGGTTTGATAAACGCCTAATTGATTTAAGGCATCGGTCAAGGTTACTGCACAAGCGTGTACTTTTTTAGCAATGTATTGCAATCCTTTAGGTCCATGAAAAACCGCATACATTCCCGCCATAACGGCCAATAAAACTTGAGCCGTACAAATGTTAGACGTGGCTTTTTCACGTTTAATATGCTGCTCACGGGTTTGTAAAGCCATTCGCAATGCTCGATTACCATTCGCATCTATTGTCACTCCAATGATACGACCTGGCATGGATCGTTTGTATTCTTCTTTGGTAGCAAAAAAAGCAGCATGAGGACCCCCATAGCCCATTGGAATTCCAAAGCGTTGGGAAGTTCCAACAACCACATCTGCGCCGATTTCACCGGGGGGAGTTAAAACCGTAAGCGCCAAAAGATCTGCCGCTACAGCTACTTTTATTTCTTTTGCTTTCGCATCAGCTATAAATCCAGAATAATCATAGAGCTGACCGTATTTTCCGGGGTATTGAACAATCGCACCAAAAAAGTCAGCCGTTAAGTTTACCGTTTCATGATTTCCAACAACCAATTCCACTCCAATTGGTGTCGAACGGGTTTGTAAAACCGAAAGGGTTTGCGGTAAAATATCTTCCGAAACGAAGAATTTATTTGCATTATTTTTCTTTTGATCACGAGTGCGTACATCAAACAAAAGCGCCATCGCTTCTGCAGCGGCAGTTCCTTCATCCAATAAGGATGCATTTGCAATTTCCATACCCGTTAATTCAATAACGGTTGTTTGGTAGTTGAGTATCGCCTCTAAACGGCCTTGTGCAATTTCCGCTTGATAGGGGGTATACGCCGTGTACCATCCTGGGTTTTCAAAAATATTACGTTGAATAACCGCTGGGATTACGGTAGGGTGGTAGCCTAGCCCAATGTAAGATTGGAAAACTTTATTCTTTTTACCTAATTCAGTGATATGCGTAAGGTATTCATATTCTGAAAGCGCTGCATCCAATTGTAGCGGTTGTTTCAAACGAATATCATTAGGAATAGTTTCATAAATCAATTGCTCCATGTTTGCTACTCCGATAGTTTGGTACATGTGTTGAAGGTCGGATTCTCGCGGACCTATGTGACGGGATGCAAATAAATCTGTTCTCATTAAAGTGGGCTAAATTAATCGGTTTTATTGTGTTGGAATGAACGCTAATAGAATTCAAAATCGCCAACAAAAGTACTTATTATACTTTTATTTTAATAGCGCACATTTGCTAATATTTTGAGAATTTTTCAACTGAATCGGGTGCTTATTAACAAGTTGGATTATTTTTGTTGGATGATCAATTTGCGTAAATATCTTGATTTTTACATTCAGTCCTCTATTCATGTTGGCCTCGCCGTATTTTGTTTGTTGTATGTGACCCTTTTGGAGTTGGATTTGTCCCTGCAAATTAATTTTGCATCCTGTTTGTTTTTCGGAACGGTTTTGGCCTACACAGTTTTAAAGTATTGGGATTTTTTAGTGGTAAAAAAACAAATTACTACGTATTTAAAACGGATTCTTTTGGTGAATAGTTTTGCTTTATTAGGATTTGTTTTTTTCTTTTTACGTCTCGATTATTGGCAGCAATGGCGTATTGTTCTTGGGGGACTTTTAGTATTGATTTACCCTTATTTCCGAAGGTTTGGGGCCATCAAAATATTTTGGGTTAGTTTAGTAATTGGCTACATGACGGTTTATGTGCCGCTTCAATCAGTTTCTTTTTTACCTGTAAATAGTGCCTTTGCTTGGAGCAAACGTTTTTGTATTGCAACGGCATTGATGGTTCCTTTTGAAATTTATGATTATAAATATGATAAAGCCACTTTAAAAACATTGCCTCATCTAATTGGCGTAACACGAGTAAAATATTTGGGGTATTTCTTTTTAATACTTTTTTGGTGCCTCAATTTATTTGAAAAACCATTTTTTTGGGATTTACCTGATGCTATTAAAATAATCGGAATCCAAATCTGCGTCTCGCTTTTAATTATACTTTCTATTTATAACATAACTATAAACCGGACTAAGTATTTTACGACTTTTTGGGTTGAATCGATTCCGATTTTTTGGGCATTAGGATTGGTATTCCTAAAACAAATTTAATCCCATTACTACATTAACAGTATTACAAAAGTCCCGCTCTTTTCAACAAGGCATCCGGTTGGGGTTCTTGGCCACGAAAACGTTTGTACAACGCCATCGGTTGTTCTGTTCCTCCTTTGGATAAAACCGTGTCTTTAAATCGTGTAGCCACTTCTTTGTTAAAGATTCCCTTTTCTTGAAAATAAGCAAAGGCATCGGCATCGAGCACTTCGGCCCATTTATAACTATAGTACCCAGACGAATAGCCGCCTTGGAAAATATGTGAAAACGACGAACTCATACAATTTTCAGTTACATCGGGATATAAGGCAGTCTCGTGCATAGCTGCCACTTCAAAGGCTTTGACATCCTCAATTACGGGAATTTGCGCATGATAGGCCATGTCCAATAAACCGAAGCTCAGTTGCCTTACGGTTGCCATGCCCTCCATGAAATTGGCACTTTCCTTGATTTTGTCAACATAAGCTTGCGGAATCACTTCGCCTGTTTCATAATGATGGGCAAATAAAGCCAATGCCTCGGGTTCGTAACACCAATTCTCCATGACCTGACTCGGTAATTCAACAAAGTCCCAATACACCGAGGTTCCCGATAAACTAGGATAGGTCGTATTCGCCAACATCCCGTGTAAGGCATGACCGAATTCATGGAATAATGTGGTTACTTCATTGAAGGTTAACAAAGAAGGTTTTGAAGGAGTAGGTGGTGTGAAATTACACACAATCGACACATGCGGTCTTTCGTTTACTCCTGCTTCCCTATACTGTGGTTTATATGAAGTCATCCATGCGCCCGGACGTTTTCCTTTGCGGGGAAAAAAATCGGCATAGAAAAGCGCAACGAAATCATTATCTTTTCCTCGTACCTCATAGGTTAGCACATCAGGGTGGTATGTATCAATGGTATTGACTTCGTGAAACTGAAGATCAAAGAGTTTTTGAGCTATAGTAAACGCTCCATTTAGGACATTTTCCAATTTAAAATAGGGCTTCAACAATTCATCATCCAAATTGAATAATTGTTGTTTTAATTTTTCAGTATAATAAGCACCGTCCCATTTTTCTAAATGATCCAATCCGTCTTTTTCTTTCGCGAAAGCCGATAATTGCGCAAATTCACGTTGGGCAGCGGGTTTTGCTTTGGCTAATAAATCATTCAAAAACGATTTTACTTGATCCGGATGTTGCGCCATTCGTTCTTCTAAAACAAAATGTGCGTGTGTAGCATATCCCAATAATTGCGCACGTTCATGACGTAAAGCGACTATTTTTTTGAGTATTTCAGTGTTGTTATGACTATTGTCTTGAAAGGCTTTTTTTCCAAAGGCAATCGCTATTTCTTTGCGTAATTCGCGGTTGTCGGCATAGGTGATCAATGGCATATAACTTGGAAAATCTAAGGTAAACACCCAGCCTTCTATTCCTTTGGATTGTGCTAGTGCAGCAGCAGCTTCTTTCGCACCTTCAGGTAAACCGGCCAAATCTTCAGAATGGGTTACGTGTTTGAAATAACTATTCGTTTCGGCCAACACATTTTCGCCAAACGTTAACTTGAGTTGGGCCAATTCGGTGTCAATCTCACGCAAGCGACTTTTTTGGTCTTCTGCTAAAAAAGCTCCGTTCCGACTAAATCCTTTGTATTTTTTTTCCAATAACATGAATTGTTCCGAAGAAATCGATAAAGATCCCCGTTGATCATAAACCGCTTTTACCCTTTGAAATAAGGTTTCATTTAAGGCAATGTCATTTCCAAACGCCGTTAACTTGGGCGATACTTCTTGGGCGATTTTTTGCATCGTATCGCTCGTTTCAGCCGAATTTAAATTAAAAAAAAGCGAAGTCAAACGCTCCAGGGCCTGACCCGAATAGTCCAATGCTTCAATAGTGTTTTCAAATGTGGGTGCTTCCGGATTGTTTACTAGGGTATCTATTTCAGCACGCGCATGTGCAATATTAGCTTCAAAGGCAGGGATGTAATCGTCCAATTGAATCTGACTAAATGGCGCTGCAGTGTAAGGGGTATTGAATTTTTCTGTAAACATAATTAATTCTCAAAATAATAGTGGTCAACACAACCCTACTTGCTAAGTGAAGCGTGTTACTATTGGAGGTTTATTCGTTAATTTTTTGAAATGATAAAAAATCTAGCTTAGGAGCTTATTCTTCAAGGGATTCAGCAGCTTTAATCACCGCCTCCTTCAATTCATTTTTATACGAAACCATTTGCTGAAGGATTTCCGGATTTTGACTGCCTAAAATTTGTGCAGCCAATATTCCTGCGTTTTTTGCACCATTTAAAGCAACGGTAGCCACAGGGACACCTCCAGGCATTTGTAAAATTGAAAGTACCGAATCCCAACCGTCAATTGAATTGCTTGATTTTATAGGAACGCCAATGACAGGTAGCGGACTCATAGCCGCCACCATTCCGGGCAAATGGGCTGCTCCTCCCGCTCCCGCAATGATCACATTGATTCCGCGGAGGTGGGCGGTGGAACTAAAATCGAACAATTTTTCAGGGGTGCGATGGGCCGACACAATGTCCACTTCTGTAGGGATACCAAATGAATTTAGTATAGCAATTGCTTCCTGCATAACCGGCAGATCACTTTTACTTCCCATAACGATGGCTACTTTCATACGATTATAAATGCTAAATTTTATCTGTTGAATAATAGGATACGAAGGTACAATTTATTAGCCAATTGATAAAAGACTTTAACGTCTAATCGGGAAACATTTTGTTTAACAACTTTTTGATGTCTTTCAATCCATTCCCGCCCATGAGTTCGTTGATGAAAAGCACTTTGCCTTCCGTATCGATTAAAATATTGGTGGGGTAAAACGCAATATGAAATTGATCAATGGTTTTGCGGTCGTTGGGAATGATCGTGAGTTCTAATGATGTTCGCTTTAAAAAATCTTGAATCAACTTTTTCTCGTTGTACGTCACCGCAAAGAAAACAACATTTTGATTTTTGTATTTTTCTTTCAGTGTATTCAAATCAGGCATTTCTTCGATACACGGTTTGCATTGGGTAAACCAAAAGTTGAGAAATATGGCTTTCCCTTTCAAATCCTCCAAGGTATAGGTTTTACCTTCTATATCGGTTAAGGATAATTCAGTTAGGGTAGAACCGATTAGCTTTCGGCGGTTTTTTTCAAAGTCTTTTTGCTGTTGCCGAAATTTGTCGTTACGCAGTTTAACATCCTCTTTACTAAGATATTTTAAAACCAACGATGCTTTATTCTGAAGGGTATCGGCATAAAAAATCGTGGTAAAAGGCTGATCATGTATTGTTTTGTTCAGTGAATCCAACTTTTTCAATGGCAATTCCTTTCCATCAGGCAAAAAGAGTTGCGTTTTGGGACGCTTTTTTTGCACAAATTCGAAATAGGTAGTTCGATCTAAGGCAATCTGTCCTTCAGGTATAAAATTATTTTCCTGACATTGAATACTTCCAAATGTCAATAATGTGATTAGGTAACTTATTTTCTTCATAAATTTAGAAACGAAAAAGAAATGGAATTGTTGCACTATTTTTCAAAACAAATCTCCACTAACTCCTACTGCCCACTGCCCACTACTCACTGAACACTGCAAACTGAACACTGCCTACTGCCCACTAATCACACGAATGCTATGCTTCACTTCTTCAGCTATACGTCGGGCTTCAGTCATATTTTCATTCACAATCGTCACGTGACCCATTTTTCGAAAGGGACGCGTTTCGCGTTTGCCATAAATATGAGGTGTAACCCCATCAATTGCTAAAATGGCATCAATATTTTCATAAATCACTTGACCTGAATAGCCTTCTTCACCGACCAAGTTAACCATGATGCCGGCCACTTTGCTGTCGGTATTACCTAAAGGTAAATTTAAAATAGCGCGCAAATGATTTTCAAATTGCGACGTATAACTTGCTTCAATACTGTAATGTCCTGAGTTGTGCGGGCGAGGGGCCACTTCGTTGACTAAAATTTCATCGTCTTGGGTTTGAAAAAGCTCAACTGCCAATAATCCCACATGCTGAAAAGCTTCAGAAACTTTCAAGGCCACTTCTTGTGCTTTTTGTGCGACTGTCTCCGCTATTCGAGCCGGACAAATTACATACTCTACTTGGTTGGCTTCGGGATGAAATTCCATTTCAACAACGGGATAGGTTTTAACCGCTCCATTAACTGAACGTGCAACAATCACTGCCAATTCATTTTTAAAATTAACAAGGGCTTCTACTACACATTCTCCATCTGGAAGTTCGTGCAAATCCAACGTCGATCGACAAATTTTTACGCCATTACCATCATAGCCACCAGTAGCCGCTTTCCACACAAATGGAAAATTTAATTGGTCATTTGCAAGGGCTTCTTTCAACGCTTCTAAACCAACAAAGCGTTCATGTGCCGAAGTAGGAATACCATGTTCTACATAAAAATCTTTCTGTTTGCCTTTGTTTTGAATTAATCGTAAGGTTTTTGGAGAAGGATAAACGGGTAAGCCTTCAGCTTCTAATTGCTCTAACGCGTCGAGATTGACATTTTCTATTTCAACAGTCAAAACATTAACCATTTTTCCAAAGTTATAGACCGTTTCATATTCTAATAAGCTCCCTTGGTAAAAGGCGTTACAACCCAAACGCGAAGGGGCATCAGCACTTGGATCAAGAACAAATGTTTGGATATCAAACTTGCGCGTGTCGTTTAGGAGCATTTTACCCAATTGCCCACCGCCTAAAATTCCCAAACGAAAATCAGAAGAGAAATAATTCATGGTGTGTTGTTGTTTCAGGGGCAAATATAGCATTTTTGAGGCGTAATTGATAGTGGTTTTAAAGCAACAATTCGCATCAAACCTTAAATTCAATTTCTCAAATTTTCTAATTTCTCAATTCGAATTAGTACCCTAACTGTGCCACTCCGCTGTAGGTAGATAAGTTTACCTTCGGATCAGTTGATTTTCAAACCGTATCATTTCCAAGTCGCTGCAGTGTTTCTTTTACTACAAACTTCATTCCGGGTGAGGGGTTGCTGAGTTCGCGCGATAGTAATTGTCGAAGTTCGTCATGTACCCAATCCTGTTTTTGTCCCAAACGAAATAATGTTCGCAGGGCATAGGCTACAGTTGCTACTTTAGCATCACGAATGATAAAATCGAGACATCCCTCTATAATTTTCTCTTCTTGAAATGGTGTAAGAATAACTCCTTTTTTGGTTGCTAAAAACAAACAAATTTTTGAAGCTGGACGAACAGCGGGGTCTTGAGTAAATTTTGAAAGTACAGAACAGAATTGATCCAAATAGGGTAGAAATAGTGCAATGCGTTCTTTAGCAACTAATTCTAAAATTGAAAGTGCTTTGTAATGAAATTTATCTTGCAAATCACATCCTATTGCCACTAAACTTACTAAGAATTCAGCATCTTCAAAAGCGCGAAGTTTGTAGTAATCCCGGGTTGCCCGATAGGCTTTAATTGATGTAATTTGGGTGTAATGTTCGATATTCATTAGGTAAAAATAACAAATTTCTATTTTTTCAAAACGACAGGTTTTTTAATTGCGATTAGTTGTTAAATTTGCACCTTTAGTATTCACTTCAAAACCGAATGATTCACCTTCACGATAAAACTTTTGTCCCCTATATTTCTTCAGAAGAAATCCAATTTGCAATTCAAAATATGGCCAAGCAAATGGCATCCGATTTTTTTGAAGAAACTCCAGTTTTTATTGGAGTTCTTAACGGGTCATTTATGGTTTTAGGGGATTTAATGAAAAATTATAGGGGCATGTGCGAAGTGAGTTTTGTAAAAGTAGCATCCTATGAAGGAACGGCAACTACGAATGCGATAAAACAATTGATTGGTATTAATGAAAATCTAGAAGGCCGCACTGTAGTTATTGTTGAAGATATTATTGATACAGGCAATACAATTGTGGCATTGAAACAATTGTTGAAGCAACATAAGGTAAAACATCTTAAAATCGCCGCCTTATTTTTTAAACCGAATGCCTGTAAGCATGATTTAAAAATTGATTACGTAGGTATTCGCATTCCCAACAAATTTATCGTTGGCTATGGTCTGGATTACAACGGTCTCGGGCGTAATCTACCCGATGTATACCAAATAGCAACCAACGACTAAAGACCAAAGACTAACGACTAAAGACTAACGACTAAAGACTAACAACTAACGACTAAAGACCAACTACTAAAGACCAACGACTAACGACTAACAACTAAAGACTAACAACTAAACTTATAAATTACCATGATTAACATCGTTCTTTTTGGGAAACCTGGCGCAGGAAAAGGAACCCAGGCCGAATTTTTGAAAGAAAAATACAATTTGATGCATTTATCAACCGGAGATATTTTCCGTTTTAATATTAAAAACGAGACTGAATTAGGGAAATTAGCCAAAACATACATGGATAAAGGCGATTTGGTGCCCGATGAAGTTACGATTCAAATGTTGCAAAGCGAAGTAGATCAAAATCCTACTGCTGCTGGTTTTTTGTTTGATGGCTTTCCCCGTACCCTTGCTCAAGCCGAAGCGTTGGACGCTTTTTTAGCGACAAAAGGACAAAATATTCGCGCAACAGTTGCTTTGGAAGCGGATGATGAAATCTTAGTTGCCCGTTTATTAGAACGCGGAAAAACATCCGGTCGTATAGACGATCAAGACGAGGAGAAAATTCGCAATCGCTACCAAGAATACAATGAAAAAACAGCTCCTTTAATGCATTATTATCGAGAGCAAGGCAAGTTTTTTGCGGTGGATGGAATTGGTACAATTCAAGAAGTGACGGCCCGTTTAAGTGCAGTATTGGATACTTTTTAAAAAGGAATCCCTTTAAATATATAACTACAATTCAATATTATTTAAGATATTTGTAATCTAGAAAAGAGCATTTTCAGACTTCGGGACGAGGGCTCTTTTTTTTTGTTCTAAACACTATGGAAATACTGATTATTTTATTGTTGATTCTTTTGAATGGCTTGTTTTCTATGTCGGAAATTGCACTCATTTCTGCGCGAAAAAATCGTTTAGAAACCGCGGCTAAAAAAGGCAATTCACATGCAAAAGTTGCCTTAAAATTGGCCAATTCCCCCAATACATTTTTGTCAACAGTACAAATCGGAATTACCTTAATCGGAATTCTAACTGGGGTATATTCCAGTCATAAAATAACGCATGATGTATACGAATTTGTGGCCAGTTTTTCGATCTTACAGCCGTATGCCAATTCATTAGCCACGGTTATTGGTGTGATTGTATTAACCTTTTTCTCATTGGTTTTAGGAGAATTATTGCCCAAACGTATCGGACTTAATTTTCCCGAAAGTATTGCCAAAGCAGTCGCAGTTCCTATGCAGTTGGTGTCCAAAATAACCATGCCTTTTATATGGTTATTGACTTTATCTACGGAAGGATTGCTAAAAATTTTCCAAATCAAACCTACCGCCGACGGTAAAGTTACCGAAGAAGAAATCAAAGCAATTATCAAAGAAGGAACTGAAATTGGTGAAGTACAAGAGATTGAGCAAGAGATTGTGGAGCGCGTGTTTCATATTGGCGATCGAAAAGTAAATTCGTTAATGACCCACCGAAACGATATCGTTTATTTAACGCAAACGGCAAGTTTTGAAACGGTAAAAGCTATTATTTTCAATACCATGCATTCAGTGTACCCAGTTTGTAAGGATAATTTGGATGAAGTTACCGGTGTCGTACTTTTGAAAGATTTGTTGGTTGGTTTGGAGTGCAAGGATTTTAAATTAAATGAAATTACGCGGGAAGCTACGTATTTGATTGAGCATACTTCGGCCTTTAAAGCATTAGAACATTTTAAATCGACCAAAAATTTCCAAGCGTTAATTGTTGATGAACATGGAATTTTTCAAGGAATTATTACTTTAAATGATATTTTGGAAGCTTTGGTTGGCGATGCATCTGATTTTGATGATGACGAATACCAATTAATTACCGAAGCGGATGGTTCATGGACCGTGGATGGACAATATTCCTTGCATGATTTCTTGACGTATTTCGATATGGATGAGTTAATTGGCGATTATGATGTAACAACCATAAGCGGTTTGATTACCACCGAAATGGGATATATTCCGAAAAAAGGGGAGGAACTTATTTGGAATAAAATGCGATTTACCATTTTGGAAACAGCCGGAGCCAAAGTAGAAAAAATTAAAATAGCACCCTATTTAAGCGATAACTAGTAGTATTGCTTTCAAAAGTATATCCTAGGGTTGCTTAGCATTAGTACGATGAATTCAATATGCGCAAGGCAACTTGCTAAAGATTACAATTATGACCGAAGGCAATTTTGTTGATTATGTAAAGATTTATGTTTGCTCTGGAAAAGGAGGAAAAGGGTCTACGCATTTACATCGCGAAAAGTTTATTGAAAAAGGTGGTCCCGATGGCGGCGATGGTGGTCGTGGCGGACATGTGGTACTTCGCGGCAACAAAAACCTGTGGACGCTTTTTCATTTGAAGTTTACGAAACATGTGAAAGCCGGTCACGGGGGTGATGGCGGGAGTAGTCGAAGTACCGGTCATGATGGAGAAGATAAAATCATCGAAGTGCCTTTGGGAACTGTGGTAAAAGACCAAGAAACAGAAGAGGTGTTGTTTGAAATTACCGAACACGGTGAAGAAAAAATTGTGGCACGCGGTGGTAAAGGAGGTTTAGGAAATTGGCATTTTCGAACAGCTACTAATCAAACTCCACGCTATTCCCAGCCTGGAATGCCTCCGGAAGAAGTCGACATTATATTGGAATTAAAAGTATTGGCAGATGTTGGTTTAGTAGGTTTTCCCAATGCAGGTAAATCGACACTTTTATCGGTAATGACTTCGGCAAAACCTAAAATTGCAGATTATCCGTTTACCACGTTAAAACCCAACTTAGGAATAGTATCCTATCGGGATTTTCAGTCCTTTGTAATGGCCGACATCCCAGGAATTATTGAAGGTGCCGCAGAAGGAAAAGGCTTGGGGCATTATTTTCTTCGCCACATCGAACGCAATTCTACCTTGTTGTTTTTAGTTCCTGCAGATGCCGATGATATCAAAAAAGAATACGATATTTTGTTGGATGAATTACGACGCTATAATCCAGAATTATTAGATAAAAACCGTTTGTTGGTTATTTCAAAAAGCGATATGCTTGATGATGAGTTGAAATCTGAAATGAAATTGCTCTTGGATAAAGAATGTAAGGGTATTCCGTATTTGTTTATCTCATCTGTTGCGCAGCAAGGAATCCAAGAATTAAAAGACCGATTGTGGTTAATGTTAAATAATTAAATTATTAGTAAACATTTGCGTTTATTTCTTTGATTTAAAGAAAAATAAAATAAATTTGCCATTCGCAATTAATTAGAAAAAAATAAAAAACAAAAAGCTTATGAAATTACGATTACTTTTCGCTTTGTGTCTTGTTCAATTGGGTTGGGCGCAACAACGAACTTGCGGTGTAGATGCTTACATGGCTAGACTTATGGAGAATCCTGTGATGAAGCAACAGTACATGGAGCTACAAGAAAAATTCGAAGTAGAATTACGTCGTTTAGTTACAGCACAATTGGAAGCTCGCAATGGTCAAGCAACTACTGCAGCTCCTAATGTAACAATACGCATTCCCGTTGCTGTTCATTATCCTTCAGCAGCAACTTCTTCTACTGCAGCTGTTAAATCATGTTTACGTTCTTTGGCACAAACCCAAGTGAATATTTTAAATGCTGATTATAACGCTACAAACACTGATATTTCTAACTGGACCAATGATGCATCATTTTACCCTGGAACTAACACCGGTATGATGAATGTACAATTTGTTATTGCTACTCAAAATCATCCAGCAGGAACAGGGTTAGTAAATGGTGATATGGCGGTAACATTTGGTACGGATTATTTGAATAATGCCGATACGGATACTACTTGGGCCGGTTATATGAATTTAGTTGTTCGTAATATTTCAGGGGGTATTTTAGGATATTCTCCGCTTGGAGGACAGCCTTCAGCAGGTATGACTGTTGTAATTGATAACAATGCCTTCGGAAAGGTTATGACAACTGCACCGACAACATGTGCTAATTATGTGCCACAAGCTCCTTATAACCTAGGACGTACATTAACGCATGAGTTAGGGCATTTCTTTAATTTATACCATACATTCCAAGCTTGTGATGGTGCAAACTGTGCCACTTCAG
The DNA here is from genome assembly GCF_027484945.1 of Flavobacterium sp. Classification (GTDB taxonomy): domain Bacteria; phylum Bacteroidota; class Bacteroidia; order Flavobacteriales; family Flavobacteriaceae; genus Flavobacterium. Next base: position 18,867 of record NZ_JAIXRZ010000003.1, on the reverse strand, counting down.
GTGACCGCGTGTGTGATACAGAATCGACCAGTACACCCTACTATAATTGTGATCCTGCAGGAGCTGTAGCATCCAATTGTACAGGTGATCCTCAATTAACAATGAACTACATGGATTATGTACAAGATGTTTGTATGTACATGTTCACTGCAGGTCAGGCGACTCGTATGCAAGCGCATTACAATGTTATTGCCGCTCAGTTTACACAAACAGCTTTAGGTAATGAAGAACAATTGTTAAGTCAATTTTCGATTGCACCCAACCCTAATAAAGGTAATTTTGAAGTGCAGTTTGCTGGACCAGTAACCAACTATAGCTTGCAAGTTTTTGATGCTGCTGGACGAGTTATCGTTGATGAAGAAAACGAAAATAATGCTGAATTAGTTCGTTCGATACAATTACCTTCAGCTCAAAAAGGACTTTATTTCGTAACCTTACGTACGCCAGAAGGTATCGCAACGAAAAAAGTAATTGTAGAATAAAACTTTTTTAAAAAAATAAAGAATTGTAGGTAAATCCGTTTATTTACAATTCTTTTTTTATATCCAAAAACAATCTAATAACAATGAGAAAAATTGTACTTTCACTGGTATCCGCAGTGTTATTAATGCCTTTCACAATGAAGGCAGATGAGGGAATGTGGTTCTTAATGTTCATCGAACGATTGAATCACCGTGATATGCAGAAAATGGGTCTGCAATTAACCGCTGAAGAAATTTATAGTATCAACAACCACAGTTTGAAAGATGCGATTGTGCAATTCAATGGGGGTTGTACAGCAGAATTAATTTCAAAAGATGGTTTGGTTTTGACAAATCATCATTGTGGATATGATGCTATTGCAGAATTATCTTCGGCTGAAAAAAATTACTTAAAAGAAGGGTATTGGGCAGCGAATAAACAAGGTGAATTAAAACCTTCGAGCTTATTTGTTCGTTTCTTTGTTCGTATGGACGATTGTTCAAAACGGATACTCGGCGTTGTGAATGGTAAAATGACCGAGGCCGAGCGTGAAAAAGCAATTAATGCAGAAATTGCAAAAATTGAAAAAGAAAATAATGAAGGTGGAAAATATGTAGTTTCTGTTCGCTCCTTTTTTCAAGGAAATGAATACTACTATTTTGTCTATCAAGACTACAAAGATGTTCGATTAGTAGGAACACCTCCAGAGAGTTTAGGAAAATTTGGTGGAGATACAGACAACTGGGAATGGCCACGTCATACCGCCGATTTTTCCATGTTTCGTATTTATGCTGATGCCAATGGAAATCCAGCCGATTATTCAGAAAACAATGTGCCTTTGCACCCAAAACATCATTTACCTGTTAATTTAGGTGGTGTAGATGAAAATGATTTTGCCATGATTTTAGGCTATCCGGGTCGTACCAACCGTTGGATGCCCGCTGGTGGAATCGAGCAAAATGTTAAGTTTGCTTACCCTGCATGGGTTGAAGGAGCAAAAACCGGTATGGACAACATGAAGAAATATATGGATCAAAGTGATGCATTAAACTTGGTGTATGCCTCAAAGTATGCTTCAACTGCAAATTATTGGAAAAACCGTCAAGGAATGATTGATGCGTTGACCAAATTTGAAACGGCCAAAACAAAAGCGGCACAAGAAGCCAAATTCAATAAATGGGCCAACAAGTCAGAAAACAAAGCAAAATACGGTACCGTTGTTGAAACAATTAACAAGTTTTATGCGTTGACCAACGAGAAATCGCGTCATGATAACTACTTACAACAATTGTTGCGTACTTCGGCTATGGGGACAATTTCCCGTACGCTTGGACGTCAATTGGAAGCCTATGCAAAAGCTGATGCGACCAAACGTGCACAAGTTTTACCGCAATTATCAGCAATGATTGATGAAATGTACAAAGAAATGCATATTCCTGCCGAGCGCGATATTTTGGCAGCACAGCTTAAATTGTATGCAACAAAATCAGTCGGTTATGCAATTGCTCCTTCTGTAAAGAAAATTGGTGATGCAACAAATAATGAGTTTACAGCTTATGTAAATGCAGCTTTTGATTTGTCGATGTTTAGTTCAGCCGATCGGGTTAAAGCATTTTTAGTTGTGCCTTCTGAAGGACAACTAACAAATGATCCTTTGTTTGCTTTGTCAAGTGATTTAATTACGCACATGAATGCAAAATCAGATGAAGTGGCCAAAGCACAAAATGATTTTGGAGCGGCTTTCCGTTTATTAGTAGAAGGTTTACGGGAGTCAAAAATTGGTTCAATCCAATATCCTGATGCCAATTCAACATTGCGTTTGACGTATGGTAAAGTTCGTGCGTTGCCCGCAGACAAACGCAACGATGCTGTAGTAAACAATTATACAACCTTAGCCGGTCAAGTGAAGAAATACAAAAAAGGTGATAATGAATTTGATTTACCTGCACGTGTTTTAGAAATGAATGCCAAGAAAGATTTCGGTCGTTATGCTGATAAAGATGGTTCATTACATGTGAATTTCCTAACCGATAATGACATTACTGGAGGTAACTCTGGTTCGCCTGTACTAAACGGTAAGGGAGAACTAATTGGATTAGCATTTGATGGTAATATTGAAGCGATGGCTGGTGACGTTATTTTTGATAAAAAATTACAACGTACAATCAATGTTGATATTCGTTATGTATTGTGGGTAATTGAAAACTTTTCAGGTGCCAAACATATCGTTGATGAAATGACCTTGGTAAAATAATTTATCATAAATCCATCTAAAAACTCCGGTCAATCGCCGGAGTTTTTTTATTTTTGATCATCTAAAACTACGCTATGAAAAGCTATCTGTATTTGATTTTCTTTATATCACTATCGGTAGTAGGACAAACCGATTTAGAAAAAGGAGAACAGCTTTTTAAAGCACAACGGTGGGACCAAGCCCAAACCTTTTTTGAACGTTGTTTGCGGGAAAAACCCAATAATCCTAAAATTTTAGAATACTTGGGCGATATTGCCGGATTCCAAAAAAAGTGGGACGATGCAATAGCCTATTATGAACAATTAAAAAGGCAAAACCTTCAAAATGCGAATTATTGGTATAAATATGGTGGAGCGCTGGGAATGAAAGCTAAATCGGTTAATAAATTCAAAGCCTTGGGCATGATTGATACCATTGAAAAGGCATTCTTAAAAGCGGCTCAATTGGACCATAAACATGTAGAAACCCGCTGGGCTCTGGTAATGTTATATTTAGAACTACCCGCTATGATTGGTGGAAGTGAAGATAAAGCGCGAAAATATGCCGGAGAGTTGATGAATATTTCCAAAGTAGATGGCTATTTGTCAAGAGGGTATATCGATGAATATTTTAAGCGGTATGCTAATGCCGAAACTAACTACCTTAAAGCACATGAATTGGGTAATTCTAAAGCAACTTTTCAAAAATTATATCATTTGTACCAAAATAAATTAAAAAACGCTGAAAAAGCACGAAAGCTTAAAGCAACTTTTGATTCAAAAGACTCCTAACTATGCGAACTCATTTTATTGCAATTGGTGGTGCTGCGATGCACAATTTAGCACTGGCATTACATCATAAAGGCTATCAAGTAACGGGAAGTGACGATGCCATTTTTGAACCCTCACTGTCTCGGCTACAAAAATACGGTTTGTTACCGTCCACAATGGGTTGGTTTCCCGAAAAAATCACGAGCGATATAGAAGCTGTGATTTTAGGTATGCATGCCAAAGCCGATAACCCGGAATTGATGAAGGCGCAAGAATTAGGTTTAAAAATATATTCGTATCCAGAGTTTTTATACGAACAATCCAAAAACAAAACGCGTGTAGTTATTGGAGGTTCCCATGGAAAAACGACCATAACTTCTATGATTTTACACGTTATGCATTTTCATGATATTCAAGTAGATTACATGGTTGGTGCCCAATTGGAGGGGTTTGAAACGATGGTGCATTTAACAGAAGAAAACGATTTTATAGTATTAGAAGGCGATGAATATTTATCGTCACCAATAGATCGTCGTCCAAAGTTTCATTTATACCAACCCAATATTGCCTTGTTGTCGGGTATTGCATGGGACCATATTAATGTATTTCCCACCTTTGAAAATTATGTTGCCCAATTTGAGATTTTTGTTAGTCAAATAACCCAGGGTGGAATTTTGATTTACAATGAAGAAGACCAAGTGGTTAAAAAAGTGGCCGAATCTACAGATAATGCTATTCGAAAAATACCGTACCAAACCGCATCATATACCGTTGAAAATGGGAAAACCTTACTAGAAACCCCAGAAGGTGCAATGCCAATTGAAGTTTTTGGAGCACATAATTTAAATAATTTAGCGGGTGCCAAATGGGTATGCCAGTGCATGGGAGTGGATGAAGCCGATTTTTATGAAGCAATTGCAACGTTTAAGGGAGCTTCAAAGCGTTTGGAGAAAATTGCCGAAAGTCTTACACGGGTTGCGTATAAAGATTTTGCGCATTCACCGAGTAAAGTTGCGGCAACAACTAAAGCTGTAAAAAATCAATACCCCAATCGCACCTTGCTCGCTTGCCTAGAATTACATACCTATAGTAGTTTGAATGCCGCATTTTTAAAGGAGTATGAAGGCGCTTTAGATGCAGCTGATGTTGCTGTGGTATTTTACTCGCCCGATGCGGTTAAAATTAAACGTTTAGAAGAAGTAACCTACGATCAAATAGCTCAATCCTTTAAACGGGAAGATCTTATTATATTCACTAATCCCGACGAATTTAAATCTTTTTTATTTACATATAATTTAGAAAATACAGCCTTGCTGCTTATGAGTTCGGGTAATTATGGCGGGCTCCATTTTGATGAAGTGAAGGGGTTGATAAATCGAGAATAATTTTTAAAAATATATTTTAAAATACATTAACTTAGTGCTTCTAAAAGCCAATTAGTAATGTATACACCTATTCCTCAATGGGCTGAAGATGATCGCCCTCGTGAAAAATTCATACTCAAAGGCAAATCCGCACTCTCGGATGCCGAATTAATTGCTATTTTACTTGGTTCGGGAACGCGCAATGAAAGTGCACTTCAATTGTCCCAGCGAATTTTAGCCCATTCCCAAAATAATCTCAATGAATTTGGTAAATCCACCGTACCCCAATTAATGAAATTTAAAGGAGTTGGTCAAGTAAAAGCAATTACGATCGCTGCTGCTTTTGAACTCGGACGAAGACGTCGTTTGGAAGAAGTAAAGGAACGGTTTAAAATCAGTTCAAGTCGATCGGTTTTTGATTTAATGCAACCCCTACTTGGCGAATTACCCCACGAAGAGTTTTGGGTACTTTTTTTAAACAATTCCAACCGAGTTTTGCATAAAGAACTCCTTTCCAAAGGCGGAATAACTGGAACCGTGGTGGATATTCGTTTAATTTTTAAATTCGCATTGGAATACAAAGCAACTTCCTTAATTTTGACACACAATCATCCGTCGGGGAAATTATTGGCAAGCGAAGCCGATCGATTAATTACGCAACGCATTCAATTGGCTGGGAAACATTTAGATATTTTGGTTTTGGATCATATCATCATAACCGAAACAGCCTATTTTAGTTTTGCCGATGAAGGAATACTATGAACGTGCAAACAATAACCGATATTTTTTTTGATTTAGACCATACCCTTTGGGATTTTGAACGCAATTCTGCGTTGGCTTTTCAAACCGTTCTGAAACACCATAGCATCAATGTAGCAGTGGATGACTTTCTAAAAATTTATGTTCCATTAAATAAATGGTATTGGGAGCAATACCGAAAAGAAGAACTATCGCAAGCTCAATTACGCTATGGTCGGTTAAAAGACACCTTTGATCAATTGGGATATGACATAAGTGATTCTACAATCGATGTACTTTCTGCGGCTTATATTCATGAATTGCCTATGAACAATTACCTCTATGAAGGAGCCCTTGAAGTATTAGACTATTTGCAATCGGACTACCGTTTACACATAATTACCAATGGATTTCAGTCGGTTCAAGATGGTAAATTAAAAAATTCTGGAATAGGGAAGTATTTTACTACAGTAACCAATTCAGAGACCGCTGGCGTGAAAAAGCCAAATCCGCTCATTTTTCATAAAGCATTAGAAATGGCGCAATGCCAAGCTAAGAGCGCAATTATGATCGGTGATTGCCTTGAAGCCGATATTCAAGGCGCATTAAATGTAGGAATGGCGGCTATTTTTTTTAACGAATTTAAAATAGAAGTGCCTTCACATGTTCAACAAGTATTTCATTTAACCGAATTAAAAGCAATTTTATAATATGAAAAAATTACTCACTATTATTTTGTTTGGCTTTATTTACATGCCCTTAGAGGTTAGAGCACAAAAAATATATATAGCTGCTCAATACGAATTTATGGGTGAGCCCGATCAGTTTGGTTTTTCTACATTGCTTCGTTTGTATTTAGAAAAGTATAATTATGAAGCCGAAATTGTACCGCAATCGGATCAAAATACGGTACTTCGTAAGTTAACCCCCATCGATTATGCTATTCAAGTACAGCGCAAAAGCAATATGTTTATGACGCGAATCACCATTAAATTAGTCAACGCAAATGGTGAAGTAATTGCAACATCACCCGAAGGAAACAGTCGAGAAAAAGAGTTTCGATATGCCAATATTGAATCGTTGCGAATGGCCATGGATCAATTTATAGCTTTAAAAAATCACACTTTTTTAGATCAGGCGAAAACCGAATCAACGTTAGACAAAACTGAAAAGCAAGAGGTGATGGGTGCCGATGGTATTGTAAATGATCGTCCAATAGTGGCAGCAACGAATGATTATTTGGAGGCAAGGTCACTTTCAGATGTGTCCTTTGGATTATATTCAAAAAATAAGACTACACCCGATTTAGTTTTATACAAAACCAGTTCACGCGACTGCTTTTTAGTAATAACAGATGGCAAACCCAATGGGGTGTTGTTGTACCAAAATCAAAAATGGTATTGGGAGTATTATAAAGACAATCAATTGATTAGTATAGAACAACAAATTAAAGGATTATAGCTAATAGCCATATTTGTCTTTCCATCGATTTTTTAAAAATGTACGCAATTCGTTTTCACGCGCATTAGTACCGGGCTCATAAAATTTGGTTTCTTGAATCGCTTCTGGCAAATATTCTTGCGATATAAAGTTATTGGTATAGTCATGGGCATAGGCATATTCTTCGCCATAGCCCAATTCTTTCATGAGTTTAGTTGGGGCGTTACGCAAATGTAAAGGGATTGGTAAATCTCCTGTTTGTTTTACTATTGCTTGGGCTTCATTTATAGCCAAATAGCTCGCATTACTTTTGGCCGAAGTAGCCAAATAAATAGCGCACTGACTTAAAATAATTCTACTTTCTGGATAGCCAATAGCTGTAACGGCTTGAAATGTATTATTCGCCATAATTAAGGCTGTTGGATTGGCATTTCCAATATCTTCACTAGCTAATATTAAAAGGCGTCGCGCGATAAATTTAACATCTTCACCACCTTCGAGCATTCGGGCAAGCCAATATACCGCTCCGTTGGGATCACTTCCTCGAATGGATTTGATAAATGCCGAAATAATATCATAGTGTTGTTCTCCCGTTTTGTCATAAAGAACAGTATTTTGCTGAACTAAATCCAATACTTTGGCATTGGTAATTGCCACATGGTCACCTGCTGTGGCATTAACTACCAGTTCGAAGATATTGAGTAATTTTCGTCCATCGCCACCCGATAAACGTAAGAGGGCTTCATGTTCTAGAATTTCGATTGATCGTTTGGTCAATTGGCTATCGATTTTCATTGCACGGTCTAATAGTGCCAACAAATCTTCTTTAGAAAATGGATTCAGTACATAAACCTGACACCGTGACAATAACGCAGGAATAACCTCAAAACTCGGGTTTTCAGTAGTAGCACCAATTAAAGTAATCCACCCTTTTTCTACTGCACCCAAGAGAGAATCTTGTTGTGATTTGCTAAATCGATGAATTTCATCGATAAAAAGAATAGGGTTTTTCGTTGTGAAAATACCACTGCTTTGTTTCGCTTTATCAATTACATCGCGAACATCTTTTACACCCGAATTGATTGCACTTAATTCATAAAAAGGACGATCACTTTGGCGCGCAATAATTTGTGCCAAGGTTGTTTTTCCGGTACCTGGGGAGCCCCAAAACAACATTGATGGAATTACCCCACGAGCAATTTGCTGGGTGAGTGACCCATTGGGTCCAACCAAGTGTAGTTGACTAATGTAGTCTTCTAATTTATGAGGACGAACGCGTTCGGCTAAAGGTGCTTCCATTGTAATTTGAAAATGTGTCAATTTGAAAATGGGTTGTGGTATTCAAATTAGCATATGCACAAATTTAAGTATTATGTGTTGTGATAGTTATAATTTTCAAAATATCTCATCTTCAAATTTTCAAATAGTATGACAAATTAGCATTAGTTTTAATTTGGCTGTATTTTTGACAAGTAATAAAAAAGTCTTTTAAAATTGAAGAACGATTACGATCATTTTAAATTTACCCCTTCGGTATGGATAGTACCGCTTTTTTTGGTGTTGGGAATTTGGACCGTTTTCTTAGCCGAAGATTATTTCAATCTTCATTGGACTTCGCATGGAATTTACCCCAGAACATGGAGTGGTCTGCAAGGCGTATTGTGGAGCCCGTTTTTGCATGACGATATCAACCATATCCTTAATAATACATTGCCCCTTTTTATTTTAACTACAGCCTTGATTTATTTTTACCGTGCGATTTCACTAAAAGTATTGGGTTACGGTATCGTGTTTTCGGGTTTGATTACGTGGATTATTGGGCGCGAATCATATCATATCGGAGCTAGCGGTTTGATTTATGTGCTTGTTTCTTTTATTTTTTTCAAAGGAATGATGACCCAATATTACCGCTTGATGGCTTTATCACTAACAGTTGTGTTGCTCTATGGTGGTATGATTTGGTATGTATTTCCAGAAGTAGATCCAAAAATTTCTTGGGAAGGGCATTTAGGTGGGTTTTTATCAGGGTTGCTATTTGCGTTTCTTTTTAAAACTCCCGACTATGTCTCTGAATTTCGGTATGATTGGGAACACCCTGATTTTGACCCGGAATCCGATCCTTTTATGCGTCGCTTTGATGAAAATGGGAATTTTGTTAACATTCCTAAACCCGAAGAAATTTGGGTGGAATATGAAGAGGAATTGGGATCAATGATTCGACCTACGCAAATAAACTATATATACAAAAACAACGAAGATTGAACCTTCTGTATTTTAATGAAAGTATACGATAATTTATTATTGACGTTGGCGGATAACTTCATACAAAAACGCACCACAAGCTACCGATACATTTAGGGATCCAATACTCCCCAAGAGTGGTAATTTGGCTTTTTCATCGACAATTTTCAACACCGAAGGGTTGATCCCGCGGTCTTCGCTGCCCATGATAATCGCTATGGGTTCTGTAAAGTCAATGGAATACAAACTGTCTTCCGTTTTTTCGGTAGCCGCAACGGTTTTGATGCCACTTCCTTGTAAATAAAAAACAGCATCTTTAATGTGATCTACTTTGCAAATGGGCACGTTAAAAACAGCTCCAGCTGAAGTTTTAACCGTATCGCCATTAACGGGTGCAGCTCCGGTTTTGGAAATAATAATTCCATCAACTCCCGTACATTCAGCCGTACGTATGATTGCACCAAAATTACGGGCATCACTAAGTTGGTCTAAAATAAGAAACAACGGTTTTTTACCCGATGCTAAAACACGTTCGACCAAGGTTTCTAACGTTTGAAATTTTATTGGTGCAATAGTGGCGACTACGCCTTGGTGGTTTAGATGGGTCAGGCGGTTGAGCTTTTCAACGGGCACATAGGTATACGGTAGATTGTATGTTTTTACTACCTTCATAAGCTCGCGCATCAAATCACTTTGCGCTTCCTTATGGATGAAAATTTTGTCGATTTCTTTGCCCGCTTGAATAGCTTCAATTACAGCACGAATGCCAAAGATTTGGTTTTCTTTATCCATAGGGCAAAGGTAGAAAATAAGAAGGACATTTTACGTGTGGTAAAAACTTAAAAAGTAGTTTTTAAACTAATTTGAACAATGGAATTGGATAATTGAATGGTTTGTTGGTCAGTACTGCCGTTGGCATAAACAAAATTCAGTAAGCCATTTTTGGTGAGAAGGCCAAATCCAAATCCCATTCCCAATAATTTCCCACTTTGGTTAATCGTAGGGTCTTTAAAATACCCGTAATCTAAAACACTGTGAAGATAGAGGCTCGGACTAACAATATAACGGTATTCCGATAAGAGTGCCGACATCAAGGAGGCTTGAAGGGTGTTTTCGTTAAATCCACGGAGGGAATTGATGCCGCCAAATCGAAACAATTCATTGGTCAAATACCGATCACTTTGCAAATAATAGGTTTGTGATTTTAAGAATACATGATTTTTTTTATTGAGGATAAGGAGCTGTTTGGTGTTGAGTTGGCCATAAAATTGCACATTGGAAAATTGAGGCGTAACCCGCGTTCCATAGCCGGTTTTAAATTGGATACCAATTTTATCCGGAAATAATTGGGGCTCATCTTCATCGTTGGCAACAAACCAATCCAGCTGACCCGTTGCAAATGTATTGTTATAATCACTAATAAGCGTTGAATTACTGTTTTTAATATCGCTGGATGCAGTTGCTTGATATCCTATGTACGTGCGTAAATTGTATTGAATACAATACCCTAAATCAAAATTGGTTTGGGTATTTTGAAAGGTGCTGTCTTGCTTAAAAATGTTGAGCTGCGCTTTTAATGCTAAGGGGGTTTTAAATATGTAGGGTTGTTCCCATAATAGGTTGAAAGTGCGTTGCGCTTGGCCATTACTTTTCCAGTAAAGGGTTATTTTTTCCCCCTTGTGCATGATATTTTGTAAACTTCCATCAATATATCCTGTGAAAATTAATTTACCCGTTTCATTGTTGGTAAAACCAATGTACCCATCAAAAGTGTTGGCTTTTGTTTTTTCGATATAAGTGAAAATTTTAGTTGAATCGTTTGTGAATAAAATTTCAGGATACTTGGTTGAACGAATAAAGCGAAATTGATTCAGTGTTTTGTGAAGTTTTTCAATATTCTCTTGATTAAAGGTGGTGTTTTTAAACAATCGATTGATTTCTTTTTGATGACTTTTTGGGAATTGGTCATATCCGTTGTATACTATTGCATTTACTTTGCGCGCTTGACCTGGATTTATATATAAAGCGGCATACAAGGTGTCGCCTTTGCGTTCTAAGGATTGAAGTTGAACTTTGGCAAACGAATATCCTCTTTTTTCTAATTTTTGAACCAGCTGATTTAAAAAAGTTTCCGATTGTGAAAAAGGAATTGTTAATGCAGATTTAGGTAGGAAATTTTCCGTTTTTGCATCAGAATTATGAACGCTATGTATATATAGGTGTGATAGTGCAGTGCCAAGATGCATTGATGCAACCAATGTACTGTCGTTTATCTGTGTCAGTTGACGGTAATGGGCCTGCGTGAATCCTGCACGATGCAGTGTGTTTAAAAACGCAGTGCGTCCTATCTCCAAAGCTTGTGCATTTGGATATTTTACGATTGGAGTAAAAGACTGAATGATTTTGTCTTCAAGATTTGAATCTCCTTTAGGTGAGAAATAGTATTGCTGTCCAAAACAATGCACAGTTAAAAAGCATACGATACCCAATACTAATTTTTTCATCATAACAATTTTGTAAAAGTAACGTAAAAAAATAAATTTTAGTAGGCCTGTTTTTGAAATCAAAAGTGCAAAAAAGAAATTTTGCTAAGAAGATAGTTGTTTAAATAACAGTTGGTTGTGGATTGTAAAAAATAATTTACCAACATTTTTTTTATTGAAATTATTTACTACATTTGCAACCCCGTAAAATGCGGGTAAAAGTAAACATAAGTAAATTTATTATTTAAATTATGCCAACAATTCAACAATTAGTAAGAACTGGAAGAGCCAAAATCACTAAGAAGAGTAAATCGGCTGCTTTGGATTCTTGTCCTCAACGAAGAGGGGTTTGTACGCGTGTTTACACCACAACACCAAAAAAACCAAACTCTGCAATGCGTAAAGTTGCGCGTGTACGTTTGACCAATGGTAACGAGGTGAATGCATACATCCCTGGAGAAGGACACAATCTACAAGAGCACTCGATAGTATTAGTGAGAGGTGGAAGGGTTAAAGATTTACCGGGAGTTAGATACCACATTGTACGTGGTGCACTTGACACGGCTGGAGTTAACGGTCGTCTACAAAGAAGATCTAAGTACGGAGCTAAACGCCCAAAAGACAAAAAGTAATTAAGAACTTTTAATCAGAAGAAATGAGAAAAAGACAGGCCAAAAAAAGACCTCTTTTACCAGATCCAAAATTTAATGATCAATTGGTAACACGTTTTGTGAACAACTTAATGTGGGATGGTAAAAAATCAATTGCTTTCAACGTTTTTTACGCTGCTTTAGACATCGTAGAGACTAAGAAACAAGATGCAGAGAAATCTGCTTTAGAAATTTGGAAAGATGCATTAACAAATGTTATGCCTCACGTAGAAGTTCGCTCACGTCGAGTGGGTGGTGCTACCTTCCAAATCCCGATGCAAATTCGTCCAGACCGTAAAATTTCTATGGCGATGAAATGGTTAATTCTTTATGCCCGTAAAAGAAATGAGAAATCTATGGCGGGTAAACTAGCGTCTGAAATTTTAGCTGCTGCTAAAGAAGAAGGTGCTGCAGTTAAAAAGAGAATGGATACGCACAAAATGGCAGAGGCAAATAAAGCATTCTCTCACTTTAGATTTTAATTTTTAAGCAATGGCAAGAGATTTAAAATATACCAGAAATATTGGAATCGCGGCGCATATTGATGCCGGAAAGACCACTACAACAGAACGTATTTTGTTCTACACCGGAAAATCGCACAAAATAGGTGAGGTACACGATGGTGCAGCAACTATGGACTGGATGGCGCAAGAACAAGAGCGAGGGATTACTATTACATCAGCTGCAACTACTTGTACTTGGAATTTTCCAACGGAACAAGGGAAGAGTTTAGCTGACACGAAAGGATATCACTTTAATATTATTGATACTCCCGGACACGTTGACTTTACGGTAGAAGTAAACCGTTCCTTACGTGTATTGGATGGTTTGGTGTTTCTTTTTTCAGCGGTAGACGGAGTTGAACCTCAGTCGGAAACCAACTGGAGATTAGCCGATCAATACCGAGTTCCACGTATGGGATTTGTAAACAAAATGGACCGTCAAGGATCTAACTTTTTGGCAGTTTGTCAACAAGTACGCGATATGTTGAAGTCTAATGCAGTTGCGATCACTTTACCTATTGGTGAAGAGGCTGATTTCAGAGGTGTGGTTGACTTGGTGAAAAACCAAGCGATTGTTTGGCATGAAGAATCACAAGGAGCAACATTTGATATTATTGATATTCCAGCCGACATGGTTGATGAAGTTCGTCAATACCGTTCAACTTTAATCGAGGCGGTTGCCGAGTATGATGAAAATCTGCTTGACAAATACATGGAGGACGAGAATTCGATCACTGAAGATGAAATCAATAATGCATTACGCGCGGCTACAATTGATATGGCGATTATTCCTATGATGTGTGGTTCTTCGTTTAAAAACAAAGGGGTACAATTCATGTTGGATGCTGTATGTAAATATTTGCCTTCACCTGTTGATAAAGACGGTATTCAAGGGATTCACCCTGATGATGCAGATCTTCCAGAAGAAGAGCAAACGAAGATTTTACGTCGTCCAGATGTAACTGAGCCTTTTGCGGCTTTGGCTTTTAAAATTGCAACCGATCCTTATGTAGGACGTTTGGCTTTCTTTAGAGCATATTCAGGTCGTTTGGATGCTGGTTCATATATTTTGAACACGCGTTCAGGTAATAAAGAGCGTATATCTCGTATCTATCAAATGCACGCAAATAAGCAAAATCCAATCGAATATATTGAGGCTGGAGATATTGGAGCAGCAGTTGGTTTCAAGGATATTAAAACAGGGGACACGATGTGTGATGAAAAACACCCCATTATTCTTGAATCGATGAAATTCCCAGATCCTGTAATTGGTATTGCTATCGAGCCAAAAACAAAGGCCGATGTTGATAAAATGGGTATGGCTTTAGCTAAATTGGCCGAAGAAGATCCTACATTTACAGTGCGTACAGATGAAGCGTCAGGGCAAACAATTATCTCAGGTATGGGTGAGTTGCACTTGGATATCTTGGTTGACCGAATGAAACGTGAGTTTAAGGTAGAAGTAAACCAAGGTGAGCCTCAAGTAGAGTACAAAGAAGCCTTTACTAAAACGGCACAACACCGTGAAGTGTACAAAAAACAATCGGGAGGTCGTGGTAAATTCGGGGATATCGTTTTCCGTTTGGAGCCAGCTGAGGATGGTTTTGTAGGCCTTCAATTTGTTAATGAAGTTAAAGGGGGTAACGTACCAAAAGAGTATATTCCAGCAGTAGAGAAAGGTTTTAAAGAAGCTATGAAGCAAGGTCCTTTAGCGGGTTATACTGTAGATAGCTTGAAAGTTACGTTGTTGGATGGATCGTATCACCCAGTAGACTCGGATGCACTTTCATTTGAAATGGCGGCAAAATTAGGTTACAAAGAAGTTGCTAAAGCAGCCGGTGCTGTAATCCTTGAGCCGATCATGAAAATTGAGGTGATTACTCCAGAAGAAAATATGGGGGATATCGTAGGGGATCTTAACCGTAGAAGAGGTCAAGTAAACGACATGGGTGACCGTGCCGGATCTAAAGTTATCAAAGCACACGTGCCACTATCAGAAATGTTTGGTTACGTAACTACTTTGAGAACATTGTCTTCGGGTAGAGCAACCTCGACTATGGAGTTTTCGCATTACGAACAAACTCCTTCGAACATCTCTGAAGAGGTAATTAAAAAAGCAAAAGGTAACGCTTAATTTTAGAAAAAATGAGTCAAAAAATCAGAATAAAATTGAAGTCTTACGATCACATGTTGGTAGACAAATCTGCTGAAAAGATTGTAAAAACAGTGAAAAGCACAGGTGCTGTAGTTACGGGTCCAATTCCGCTTCCTACACACAAGAAAATCTTCACCGTATTGCGTTCTCCACACGTTAATAAAAAGTCGAGAGAACAGTTTGAGGTTAGTTCATACAAACGTTTGTTAGACATTTATAGCTCTTCATCTAAGACTATTGATGCTTTAATGAAGTTAGAATTGCCTAGCGGTGTTGAAGTAGAAATCAAAGTGTGATAATCACTTCTTACGTATAGAATGACCGACTTTTTAGTCGGTCATTTTTTTTGGTCAGATCAATGGTTCGCCAACATTTTTTAGCGACTATAAAATAAAAATATAATCCGTTTCGTATTTTGTTGATAACTATTTTGCTTGCAAATAGTGCGTTTTATTGTCTTTTTCCGTGTTTGCTTTTCTTGTAAAGTGCTGATTTAATAGGGTTTGGTCTTGGGTTTTTGTCATAGCGTGTCAAAATAATAGTAGGGGTTATAAATTGTGGATTACTTCTTGAAAAATAATTACTTAGATTATTTTGATAGATGAATTCTAATCTCTATATTTGCACGCTCAAAAAAATGGCTATTTGCCATTGCTAAACAATGTTTAATTAATTAATAATTTTTATGTCTGGGTTAATTGGAAGAAAAATCGGCATGACTAGCATCTTCGACGAGAACGGGAAAAACATTCCTTGTACCGTTATTGAAGCTGGACCATGTGTCGTTACCCAAGTCAGAACCAAAGAGGTTGACGGGTATGAAGCGTTGCAACTTGGTTTCGATGACAAAACAGAAAAACACGCAACAAAAGCGGCATTAGGCCACTTTAAAAAAGCGGGTACTTCTGCTAAGAAAAAAGTCGTTGAATTCCAAGGTTTTGAATCAGAGTACAAACTTGGGGATAACATCACTGTAGATGTGTTCAGCGAAGGAGAGTTTGTTGATGTACAAGGAGTATCAAAAGGAAAAGGATTCCAAGGGGTTGTTAAACGTCATGGATTTGGTGGGGTAGGTCAATCTACTCATGGTCAACACAACCGTTTAAGAGCGCCAGGTTCTGTAGGTGCATCTTCTTATCCATCACGCGTATTCAAAGGAATGCGTATGGCTGGAAGAATGGGTGGTCAAAATGTTAAAGTACAAAATCTTAGAGTTTTGAAAGTCGTAGCTGACAAAAACCTATTGGTGGTTAAAGGTGCGGTTCCTGGACACAAAAACTCTTATGTAATCATTCAGAAGTAATGGAAGTAAAAGTTTTAGATATTAACGGAAAAGATACAGGCAGAAAAGTACAACTTTCTGATGCTGTATTTGGTGTTGAGCCAAACAACCATGCGGTATATCTTGATGTTAAGCAATACCTTGCTAACCAAAGACAGGGAACTCACAAAGCAAAAGAGCGTAATGAGGTTGCTGGAAGTACACGCAAAATTAAAAAACAAAAAGGAACGGGTACGGCTCGTGCAGGTAGTGCTAAATCTCCAGTTTTTGTAGGAGGAGGAACTATCTTCGGACCAAGACCAAGAAGTTATTCGTTTAAATTGAATAAAGGGTTAAAAAGATTAGCGCGTAAATCGGCTTTATCTTTAAAAGCAAAAGAGTCCAATTTGATCGTTGTAGAGGATTTTAACTTTGATGCTCCTAGTACTAAAAAATTCCTTAGTGTATTGAGTGCTTTAGGGATAGAAGGTAAAAAATCCTTATTCGTGTTGGGTGATTCAAATAAAAATGTATATTTGTCGTCACGCAATTTAAAAGCCTCTAAGGTTGTAACATCTTCAGAATTAAGTACTTACAGTATTTTAAATGCTAATAATTTAGTCTTGACAGAAGGTTCAGTAGAGGGAATTGTAGAAAATTTAAGTAAATAACAGTGCCATGAGTATCATAATTAAACCTATTATTACAGAAAAAGTGACCAAAGATGGTGAACTTTTTAATCGTTTTGGTTTCGTTGTCGATAAGAAAGCCAACAAAGTTGAAATTAAAAAGGCTGTAGAGGCAGCTTATGGCGTTACCGTTGTTGAAATAAATACGATGAATGTGCGTCCTGATCGTTCTACTAAGTATACGAAAAGTGGACTTATTCAAGGAAAGACAGCTTCTTACAAGAAAGCTATAGTTCAAGTACAGGAAGGTGAAACAATTGATTTTTATTCTAATATCTAATTAAACAATGTCAGTTAGAAAATTAAAACCTATTACCCCTGGCCAGCGTTTTAGAGTCGTGAATGGTTTTGACGCCATCACAACTGATAAGCCGGAGCGTTCATTGATCGCACCGAAAAAAAGCTCAGGAGGTAGAAATAGTCAAGGAAAAATGACCATGCGTTATACAGGCGGTGGTCACAAGCAAAGATATCGTATTATCGATTTCAAAAGAACAAAGTTTGGTATACCCGCTACTGTAAAGTCGATTGAGTATGATCCAAACCGAACAGCCTTTATCGCATTATTAGCTTATGCAGATGGAGAAAAAACCTACATCATTGCTCAAAATGGTCTTCAAGTAGGTCAAGCAGTTGTTTCAGGAGAAAATGCTGCTCCTGAAATTGGAAACACATTACCGTTAAGTAAAATTCCTCTAGGAACTGTAATTTCTTGTATTGAATTACGTCCTGGTCAAGGTGCAATTATCGCACGTTCTGCAGGAACTTTCGCTCAGTTAATGGCGCGAGACGGTAAATATGCAACTATCAAAATGCCATCAGGTGAAACACGATTAATTTTGTTGACGTGTATGGCTACGATCGGTGCAGTTTCAAACTCAGACCATCAATTGATCGTATCTGGTAAAGCAGGTAGAAGCAGATGGTTAGGTAGAAGACCGAGAACAAGACCAGTAGCGATGAACCCAGTTGATCACCCAATGGGAGGTGGTGAAGGACGTTCTTCAGGAGGTCATCCTCGTTCTAGAAAAGGTCTACCAGCTAAAGGATACAGAACACGTTCTTTGGCCAATCCAAGTAATAAGTATATTGTTGAACGCAGAAAGAAATAATTAGATAGACATGGCACGTTCATTAAAGAAAGGACCTTACGTTCACTATAAATTAGAGAAAAAAGTTTTAGAAAACGCTGAGAACGGGAATAAAAATGTGGTTAAGACTTGGTCTAGAGCCTCAATGATTACCCCAGACTTCGTTGGACAAACAATCGCAGTTCACAATGGTCGCCAGTTTGTACCCGTTTATGTAACGGAAAACATGGTGGGTCATAAGTTAGGAGAATTTTCACCAACAAGATCATTTAGAGGTCATGCTGGAGCTAAAAATAAAGGTAAAAAATAAGAAGAAATGGGAGTTCGTAAAAGAAATACAGCAGACGCAAGAAAAGAGGCGAATAAGTCTTTAGCTTTTGCTAAGTTAAATAACTGCCCTACTTCACCTAGAAAAATGCGCTTAGTAGCAGACTTGGTAAGAGGTCAGAAAGTGGAAAGAGCACTTAGTATCCTAAGATTTAGCTCAAAAGAAGCTTCAAGAAAATTGGAAAAATTGTTATTGTCTGCAATCAACAATTGGGAGCAGAAAAACAGTGAAGGCAATGTAGCTGAAGCAGGCTTATTTGTAAAAGAGATCAAAGTTGATGGGGGTGTAATGTTAAAAAGATTACGTCCTGCTCCTCAAGGTCGCGCACACAGAATCAGAAAACGTTCAAATCACGTAACTATCGTGTTAGGACAAGTAGATAACACACAAAGTAATTAATAAACAGTATGGGACAAAAGACAAATCCAATTGGAAATCGCCTTGGTATCATCAGAGGAT
>NZ_JAIXRZ010000072.1 GCF_027484945.1 Flavobacterium sp. | reverse complement strand
GCCCCTTCGTACCAATGGAAATTAAACGGTTCTGATGTGGGTAGCGATAGTGCAACGTATACTACAACCTCTTTAAGTAATGGTGATGTTGTAAGTGTGGTGATGACCTCCAATGCAAACCCTTGCTTGACGGGTTCACCCGCTACTTCTAATACGATTACAACAACGGTCAATGCCAATCAACCAGCAAGTGTAACTATTGCGTCCAGTGATGCCGATAATACGATTTGTTCGGGTACTTCGGTTACGTTTACCGCTACACCAACCAATGGTGGTAGTGCCCCTTCGTACCAATGGAAATTAAACGGTTCTGATGTGGGTAGCGATAGTGCAACGTATACTACAACCTCTTTAAGTAATGGCGATGTTGTAAGTGTGGTGATGACTTCCAATGCAACCCCTTGTTTGACGGGATCACCCGCTACTTCCAATTCATTAACAATAACTACAGTCAATAGCCCATCTGTTTCAATTTCGGGGACTAATGGTGCTAATCAGTGTCCAGGATCTAATGTGAGTTTTACGCTTACAGGAACTGCCAATTCGATTGTAAGTTATAATTTGAATGGCGGTAGTACACAAACAATTACATTGACAGGAGGAACAGCTACGGTTACCGTAACCGGTGCAACAACTTCGCAAACCTTAAATCTAATAAGTGTTGATAATGGGGTTTGTTCTGTGTCGGTTTCAGATGCTGCAACGATTACTATCGAATCTACAACTTGGAGCGGAACTGCTTGGAGCAATGGTACACCAACGAGTACAAAAGCTGCGATAATTAGTGGTAACCTAACGATTGCATCAACATTCAATGCATGTTCAATTACAGTAACCAATAATGCAGTTGTAACGGTGAACTCCGGTTCAAATGTTCAACTTAATGGATCGCTTACAGTTAATACTGGAGCTTCGTTTACGTTAAATAGTAATGCGAACTTGATTCAAACCGATCCATCGGCCGTGAATTCGGGAGCTATTATTGTAAAACGCACGTCAAATCCATTATTACGTTTAGATTATATTATGTGGTCTTCACCTGTTGCAGGTCAAAATTTATTTAATTTTTCACCATTGACTTCGGTTAACCCTTCGATTCGATTCTATTCGTATAATTCGACTACAAATTTATTTAACTCGGTTACCGATTATGCTACCCATACAATGGGCACAGGGAAAGGGTATTTGATTCGCCTACCATGGAACCATCCAACCGCACCTGCCACTTGGACGGGAACCTTTACGGGAGTTCCTAATAATGGAACAAAAACGGTTACGTTAAACAATGGAGGAGCCGGACAACGGTATAATTTAGTAGGAAATCCCTATCCATCAACGTTGCGTATGGATCAATTCTACAGTGATAATACTAATGCGATCAACCCTACCATTTATTTTTGGCGTAAAACGAACGGTTCGGCCAATCCATCGTATTGTACCTACAATTTAGAGACCGATTCGTTTGTTGGAAACGGACAACCTCATGCAGTAACGGCAACCAATAATCCAAATGGAATAATTCAAGTTGGACAAGGATTTATTGTTGAGGCCAAAAATTCTGCTACAAGTCTCGAATTTAATAACGGTCAGCGGGTAGCTAATAATGCTAATCAGATGTTCCGTTCCACTGCAGAAAGCATGCAAACTCTTGAGAAAAATAGAATTTGGCTCAATATTTCGGGTACAAATAACGAATTTGCGCAAACCATGGTTGGTTATTTTACCAATGGAAGCCTTGATATAGATACCACGGATAGTCCCTATTTCAATGACGGAACGATTGCATTCAATTCAAAAATAAATGGTGTTGAATATGCTATCAATGGACGTCCCGTGCCTTTTGACACAACCGATAGTGTACCAATGCATTTCAAAGTAGCTACTCCAGGGACTTATACAATTGCAATTGATCAAAAAGACGGTTTGTTTGCCACAACAACACAACCTATATATTTAAAGGATAACGATTCAGCAACTTTCCACAACTTAAATGACGGTCCCTATACCTTCACCTCAGTTGCGGGTGCTTTTGAGAATCGCTTTGAGTTGGTCTATCAAAATGCTTTGGGCACGAATAACCCGAGCTTAGATTCGCAAGCTTTTGAAGTCATAAAAGCAAATGGAAAAATAAGTGTTAAGGCAAATTCGGCACTACAAACTGTAACTCTTTTTGATGTTCAAGGACGTTTATTAACTCAAGTGAATGCTAGTAATGCAACAGAAATTGCAATTCCCTACCAAGGTGCCTACCAAGTTATTTTGGTTCAAGTAACCACTTCGGATAAGAAAACGGGTGTCAAGAAAGTACAATAAACGACCAATAATTTTTTATAATTGCCAAAAAAGGTTATCCTCTGGGTAGCCTTTT
This sequence comes from Flavobacterium sp., assembly GCF_027484945.1. Classification (GTDB taxonomy): domain Bacteria; phylum Bacteroidota; class Bacteroidia; order Flavobacteriales; family Flavobacteriaceae; genus Flavobacterium. The sequence goes on along the minus strand of NZ_JAIXRZ010000072.1, from coordinate 25,060 downwards.
TTGTTTAATGATTTAAACCTGTTTTGGCGCTTTTTTGGGGTGTTTCGTATGTTGGCTTTTCAACAAAAAACACTTTATCGATAAAATAGCGCTGTTTATCAAGGGGTTGTATGTCGACAAAAAGCATTTTTTTTCTATAAAAAGCATCAAACTTCTAAAATTAATGTCTTAATCGATTTTTTGAATGCAATAATCGATTTTATTTTTTACAGGTTTCAAATGGTGTCAACTTTGTAACAACAAATTTACTAGTTCATTAAAACCTACAATTCATGAAAACTACGATTACCCAAAATCATTCTTCTCGTTCCATTACAGATGTAATGCGAACGTGTTTTTCTGTAATTTTATTTCTAACCCTCTTTCTATGCTCGCATGATTCGTGGGCACAGATTGCATTACGAGGTACGGCGACTACAAGTATTAGTACGAATGCTTCGGTAACGGTAAACCGCCCTGCAGGGGTAGTTGCCGGAGATATTATGTTTGCCAATATTGCAAACTTTATAAACGTAACCCAATCATCTGCAACGTGCACTGGTTGGACATTAATTGCAGGTACCGATACAGACAGAGGTAGAGCATCATTGCTATACAAAATTGCAGGAGCAAGTGAGCCTGCATCCTATGCTTTTTCAGTTACTGCTAGTTCTTCTGCAGCTACGGGAGCGATTGTTGCATTTTCAGGAGTCGATTCTACAACACCATTTGATGTAACTGCACCAACAACATGGGCAACAAGTGCTAATCAAACTATTTCAACTATCACTGGATTGACTACTGCCAATGCCAATGCTGCTATCCTTCTCTTTGGAAGTTGTTCACGTATAACAAGTACTACCAATAGTAATTTTACAGGTTGGACTGCTACAACCCCATCTGCATTTACAGAGTTATACGATGCAGGGCATAATAGCGTAGGAAATACACCTGCCGTTGGTGCTTCTTGGGCAACTAGATCTGCAATAGGAGCAACGGGTAATGGAGGGGTAACGTGTACACCCAATACAAATCCAAGAACAATGGGAGGGATAATGATTGCATTACGTCCTTGTGGTACTTCAGCGGGAACGTTAAGTGGTACGCAAACCATTTGTTCTAATGGAACATCAACCTTTAGTTCTTCAGCGAGTGGTGGTACATGGTCTTCAAACAATACTGGGGTTGCCACGATAAACAGTACAACTGGAGCAATTTCTGGAGTTTCAGCTGGAACTGCAACAATGACCTATACGTTAACTTCTTGTGGTAATACGTATACAGCAACGCGCACGGTAACGGTTACTGCTGCACCTACAGCGGGTACCTTAACAGGTGTGCAAACTACCTGTATTGGTGGTACTACTTCATTTAGCTCATCGCAAAGCGGTGGTGCATGGACATCGAGTAATACGGCTATTGCAACGATAAACAATACTACAGGAGTAATTACTGGAGTGGCTGCAGGTACTGCCACAATGACTTATACTGTAACCGGTACGGGCGGATGTAGTAATGCTACAGCTACAAGAACAGTTACAATAACGACACTTACTGCCCCAACTTTCACGGCAATTGCACCGGTGTGTTCGGGAGCTACAATTGCAGCATTACCCACAACATCAACCAATGTAATCACGGGTACTTGGTCTCCCGCTTTAAACAACACGGCTACCACAACCTATACCTTTACCCCAACTGCGGGCCAATGTGCTGCTAGCACTACATTGACTATTACAGTTAATCCATCGCCTACGGGTGTTACTGCAATTGCAAGTAACAATACCATTTGTTTGGGTGAAACGTTAAGTTTAACTGCAGCAGCTACCTCAAATTCATCAACAGCGGTAACTGTATTGTCTCAAAATTTCAACTCGGCTACTAACAACTGGACAAGAACCAATGCAAGTACAGGAGGGACAACAGCTAATGCAGCATGGACACTAAGAGCTAGTGGGTATAATTCAGGTTCTACCGGTGTAGAAACAATAATTACCCCCGATGCCTCTCAGTTTTATTTGTCCGATAGTGATGCTCAAGGGTCAGGTAGTACTACAAATACCACCTTAGTTTCGCCTGCTTTTAGTACAACGGGTATGTCAGCCGCTAGTATAAATTTATCACATTATTACCGATATAACACAGGAACAACTGACCGTGCATTTGTTGAGGCAAGTACCAATGGAACTACCTGGACAACCTTAACAACCTATTCATCTACACAAGGGGCTGCAAATGCATTTGCAACAGCAAATATTAATTTAACGGCACAATTTTTAAATCAACCAACTGTTTTTATTCGTTTTCGATATACAGCAGCTTGGAATTGGTATTGGGCAATTAACAACGTAATTATTTCAGGAACCTTAACTACTGCGCCTGATGCAACCTATGCATGGACCTCAAATCCTGCTGGATTTACCTCAGCGTTGAAAAACCCAACGGGTTTAACTCCATCGGTGACTACAACGTATACCGTTACCGCTACCAATAGTTTTGGTTGTACAGCATCTGAATCAGTTACAGTAGTAGTAAATAATCTAACCAATGCTTCGGTAAGTATTGCTTCTACGGCATCAACAATTTGTTCAGGTACAAGTGTTACGTTTACAGCAACACCGACTAATGGAGGGACTGCTCCTAGCTATCAATGGAGAGTAAATGGATCTAATGTAGGGACCAACAGTGCAACCTTTACCTCGACTACATTAGCAAATAATGATGTGGTTACTGTAGTGATGACTTCAAATGCAACCCCATGTTTAACAGGTTCGCCTGCAACATCAAACGGGATAACCATGACAGTTAATCCACTATTGAATGCTTCAGTAAGTATTGCTGCTACAGCATCAACAATTTGTTCGGGTACAAGTGTAACGTTTACTGCAACCCCAACTAATGGAGGAACTGCTCCTAGCTATCAATGGAGAGTAAATGGGTCTAATTTTGGGACCAATAGTGCAACCTTTACCTCATCTACTTTAGCAACTAATGATGTGGTTACTGTAGTAATGACTTCCAATGCAACCCCATGTTTAACAGGTTCGCCTGCCACATCAAATGAGATAACCATGACGGTTAATACACAATTGACTGCTTCGGTAAGTATTACTGCTTCGGAGACAACAATTTGTTCAGGTACAAGTGTAACGTTTACCGCAACCCCAACTAATGGAGGTTCTACCCCTAGTTATCAATGGAGAATAAATGGATCAAATGTAGGGACAGACAGTGCAACTTTTACCTCTTCTACATTAGCAAATAATGATGTGGTTACTGTAGTAATGACTTCCAATGCAACCCCATGTTTATTAGGTTCGCCTGCAACATCAAACGGGATAACCATGAATGTTAATGCATTAACGGCTTTCACGAGCGTTACTCCGGTTAACAATGATATTTTAGCAAATGAAACAACCAATATTCAAGTTGTTGGATTAACAGGAACTAACGCGAATGCTTCATGGTTTACAGAGCCCAATGGTGGTGGTGCGTTCTTAGGAACAGGTGCTGTACTAGCCAATGTAGGTCCAGGAAAATATTATGTACAAATTACAGGTGACTGTGGTGCTTCTTCTGAAGTAGCTGTTGAAGTATTCGGAATAAGCAGCTGGACAGGTGCAATCAACACGTTATGGAATGTTCCGGGTAACTGGGCAGAAGGAGTAGTGCCTAATGCCTATTGTAAAGTTACCATTGGCGCTGGTAAAATTGCTGAAGTGCTTGATACGGATGCCACAGCTTATAATGTTACCGTAAGTGGAAATGGCGTATTAACGATTAAATCGGGAAAAAATATCACCATTACAAATCAAATTGCTACAGCAGCGGCAACAAATATTGTGGTTGAAAGTAATGCCAATTTGGTTCAAACCAACGCCATTGCCAATACAACACCAATTACTGTAAAACGTAATAGTTCGGCCTTAAAACGTTTGGATTATATTTTATGGAGTACACCTGTTGTGGGTCAAAATCTATTAGCTTTTTCACCATTAACAACAGTTACACCTTCCTCACGTTTTTACACCTATAATACAACAACTAATTTATATAACGCTATTACGGCTCCGAGCACAGTTTCTATGGAGCAAGCTAAAGGATATTTAATTCGTGTACCTAATAACCACCCAACTTGGTCAACTATTTGGAATGGTCAGTATGTAGGAGTACCGAATAATGGAAATATAGCATTTGCGTTAACCAACTCAATCGATTCAACCAAGCGTTACAATTTAGTTGGGAACCCTTATCCATCTGCAATCAGTTTGAATAAGTTTATCGATGCTAATCAAGACAACATTAAAGGGACTTTATACTTCTGGAGAAAAACAAATGGTGCACCAAACAATTCATACTGGGCGATTTCAAAATTCGGACACTCATCCAATGGTGAAGGAAGCAATCCAAACGGTATTATCCAAGTAGGACAAGGCTTTATTGTAGAAGCTAAAGAAAATGCAACACAAGTTGTTTTCAATAACGATATGCGTGTGTTGAACAATGCTAACCAAATGTTCAAAGCTTCTGAAAATGCAATGCAAACGGCTAATTATGATCGTTACTGGGTGAAAATGACAAGTGCAACCGGTTCCTATTCACAAATAATGGTGGGTTACTTTGACGGTGCAACGGAAGGATTTGATATCGATTATGATGCAAAACAAATTGCCGACGGCGATATCTTATTAAGTTCAATTGTTGATGGTGGTAATTATGCAATCCAAGGGAAAAATGCTTTTGAAGTGAATGATATAGTACCTTTAAGTTATACTGTTACCAATGCAGGAACGTATACTATTACCTTAGATGCATTTGAAGGCGTTTTTGATGGTGCAACAGAAGTTTATTTGACCGACGCGGAAACAGGATCTTCAGTATTACTAAATAATGGAGCCTATACGTTCACTACAGCTGCAGGTTCATTTGCTAATCGATTCCAATTAAACTATCAAACCGTATTAAACCAAGGTGAAATCACGGCAAACGATGAGGTTTCGGTTAAGTTTGTGAAAGGACAATTACGCGTAGATGCAGGAACAACTCCAATCAAAGATATCTATGTGTATGATATCACTGGTAAAAAAGTTGCCTCAGCGTTGGAAGTAAATTCACCACAATTTGAAATGAATAATTTACCAAAAAATAGAATTTTAATTGTAAAAATTATTGCAAATGACCAACGTAAAATTGTTAAAAAAGTGCAGTAATTTCAAAATAGTAGGGCAGTAATGCTATAAATTTGTTATCAATCTTAAAAGCCTGTTTCGACAGGCTTTTTTGCATTTTATCGAGGTTTTGTTTGCTTTTATCGATAAGGTTATTGCTTTATTAAAATTTACTTTATATTAACATCCAAATGAATAACACTTGTTTTCAGGATGTTAGCTTTAAATGTGATTTTATGCGATTTGCCCTAAATCGGTTTCGAAACATTTTTATAACTCTATTTGTATTTTTACAAGTAGTCAATCATGCTAAAGCGCAAGTAAGTGCTTATGATTTTGCTCAAGCAATTGCCCCTTCAGGTTATATTGATTTAACTTCGGGCACAACTGCATTTGCTGCCCCTTGGGACAACCAAACTCCAGTTCAAGTACCTATTGGATTTTCAATTACCTATGATGGAGCCGTTTTTTCAAATTGTTACATCAGCCCCAATGGATTTATTACCTTAGGTTCGGTAGCGCCCTCTGAAACAGATTTTATACCCTTAACCACTGCTACTGCTTACAATGCGGGGAATACGGGCGGTGCTTTAGTTCCAATGGGTGGTGATTGGATTTCAAATGGATCCCCAATTGAATATGGAGTTATCGGTACTGCCCCCAATCGTATTTTCATTGTACAATGGGCAGATGCTAATCGTAAAAGTGGTGTTACCATTTTGCCAGGGGATTTCAATTTTCAAGTTCGAATTTCAGAAGCTACAAGTTCGATTACATTTTCTTACGGAAATTGTGATTCGGGACTAACTACTACCAATTATAATGTTCAAGTCGGATTAAGAGGTTTTAACAACGTGTTGGCTCAAGGGAATGTTTTGAATCGATTTCAAGGGAGTTCGCAATTATGGGCAAGTGCAGGTGCAACAAGTCAAGGGGCAACCAATACCGCTACTTTATTTACAAATCCAAGTGCATATCCAAATTTTGGATTACAATATACCTACACGCCAACACCGCCTTGTGTAGTTCCAGCTGCACAACCCACCTCATTAGTCGTGGGGGCTACCAACATTACGCATAATTCATTTTTAGGTAATAGTTTTGTTGCCGCCAATCCGGCACCTTCAAGATATCTGGTGGTACGAAGTTTGTCCAATGTAGCACCTACTTCGACTCAATTTGTGAATCGCACCTACTATCCGGTTGGTACCGTAATTGGGGCATATACCGTTGTTGCTTCTACAGCCGGAACTATATTTAATCAGTTAGGGCTAGCCCAAAACACTACCTATTATTATTGGATTATTCCATGTAATGATAGGTGTTATGGCGCTCCTTTTTATAATTTGAATGCTATTATTACGACGAGTGCAACTACTTGTGTAACGCCCACAGTAGCAGCAGCAGCAAGTGCTGTAGGAGGTAATGGCTTTGTTGCCAATTGGAGTAATGTAGCTACAGCTACAAGTTATTCCATTGATATTTCAACCAATAGTACATTTACAGCAATTCTTCCTGCATATACAAATTACACCGTTGCAGCTGGAATTAACTCCTTAACGGTTACAGGCTTACTTCCGCTTACAACCTATTTTTACCGTGTGCGTGCCAATGGACCAGGATGCGTTTTAAACAGTGGCACGATTTCAGTAACTACAACTTGTGGTTTTTATACGATTCCTTACTTTCAAAATTTCGATACCACCGCAGTAGGAAGTTTACCGAATTGTTTTAGTGCTATTAATACAAATGCCGATACGCAAACTTGGTCGGTGCAAAATACAACATTTTCATCAGCTCCCCGGTCTGTAATTATCAATGCCAATCCAACGCTTGATATGAATGATTGGTTGATGTCGCCAGGATTGAATTTAACGGGAGGTGTATCCTATCGCTTAATTTTCCGATATAAAACAGGATCCTTAGGAACTGATGCTGAAAATTTAACCGTTTATTATGGGGCATCTCAAACGATAGGAGGGATGACCAATATCCTATCAAATTTAAATGGTATTACTAATAGTTTTTTTGAATCCATTACCATAGATTTTACGCCGGCGACTTCTGCGGTTTATTATTTAGGATTTAAAGGTTCGAGTATGTCTGACCAATCCTATATTGCGTTGGATGATATCAGTGTAACACTTTCACCTTCGTGTATTGATCCTACCAATGTTTCCGTAGATTCCATTGGTTCTACTACAGCTAGTGTGAGTTGGACGGCCTCAACGGTGGCGCCATCCTCAGGATATGAATATTATATTGCTACAACGGTAACGGCACCCACTGCTGCTACACCACCTACCGGTTCTGTAGGTCCGGGGCAAACATCGGTTAGTCTTACTGGTTTATTGCCTAGTACATCCTATTGGTTATGGGTACGAGGCAAATGTGCTGGTTCAGATCGGAGTGTATGGACTGCAGAAGAGTCTTTCAATACCGAATGCTCAACACCTTCTATAACATCGACTATTCCCGTTACACGTTGCGGTTACGGTAATGGTACCCTTACGGCAAATGCGTCATCAGGAGCAGTTGTGCGTTGGTACTCTGCAGCAACAGGAGGTACGCTATTAGGGTCGGGAACTACAATTGCAACACCAAATACATCAACCCCAATTACGTATTTTGCAGAAGCGCGCTCTTTGGGTGCAATAGCAAAGTTAGGTCCTACTAACCCCGTTGCTCAATTGGGTATTCGAGCGGTTCAAACTTTTGTAGCACAAATGGATTTTACAGTTACTTCGGTAACAACACTACAATCGGTAGATATTTTCCCCATGGTTTCTGGACAAACAGGTCGTTTTGTACTTCGAACGAATACCAATATACCTTTAGGAACAATCAATTATACGACGACAGTTTCTGGAGGTAATACCCTACAGTCGGTTCCTGTAAATATAGCCTTAGATCCAGGTAATTATAATTTGTATTTTGAAACTTTGCCGGCGTCTGGTTTGCGAATGAATACAACCAATGCTGCCTATCCGTATAGCAATTCAGTTGCTATGTTAGACGGTAATTCGTATGATTTTAATGCGAGTTTAGGGGCTTATAATTGGAAGTTTACTACGCAATGTTTGTCAGCTCGGGTTCCGGTTACGTTAACAGTTACAGCGCCTCCCGCATTTTCGTTAAGTCAAAGTGATGTTACCATTTGCGAAGACGAAACAACTTCATTAATTACCGTAACAGGTGGATCATCCTATACTTCGTTTGTTTGGTCGCCAAATACAGGTGTATCGGGTTCTGTTTCGGCCGGTTTTACCTTCAACCCTACACAAACGACTACGTATACCTTAGTGGCCAATCAATCATCGGGAAGTTTTTGTGGCAATATAGCTACCATTACAGTTAATGTAAAAGCGGCTCCTCCAGCTGTTGCAATTCTACCGGCAAACCCTACAATTTGTCAAGGTGATATACTACAGTTGGCTGGAAGTACTAGTCTTGCTACTCCCTCGGTGGTTTTTACAGAAGAATTTAATGCGCCAACTAATAACTGGACGGTTGCCAATACCTCAACGGGTGGAAACCCATTAAATTCCCAATTTACACTAGTTCCAAGTGGCTATAATTATGTTAACGCATTTGGTTGGAATGCTACGTTTTCAAGTCCGGATGCGAGTCAATTTTATTTGGCCAATGCCGATTCGCAAAGTACAGTAGCGGGTTCGGTTACTCGAACTACATTAACTTCTCCGACGTTTAGCTTGGCAGGTTATACAACTGCTCAAGTCCGTTTTTCTCATTATATTCGAGCCATTTCGGGAGATAAGTTTTGGGTTCAAGTTTCAACAAATAATGGAACAACATGGACTACTATCCAATCCTATGTTGTTGTTCAAGGTGCAACAAATGCATTTAGCAATGTTATTATAGCGTTGACGCCCTACTTAGGGATGAATAATTTAAAAATACGTTTTAATTTCGAGTCCAATTGGGGTTATTGTTGGGCGATAGATTCGGTTTCTGTTTATGGTACATTAGCAGCGGCCATGACTTGGAGTCCACCTACCAACCTATTTACCGATGCAGCAGCAACCATCCCGTACGTGGCTGGAACACCTTTGAGTGTTGTTTATAGTAAACCCATGTCGGCAATTTCCTATTCGGCCACTCTAACGGGTTCAAATGGATGTATTCGATCTGGAATATCCACTGTTTCTGTAGACTTGCCCACAATACCTGGAGTTTTAGGGGAGTCTCAACTGATCTGCTCTGCAGGTACTCCCAATCCAATTACATTAACAGGTTATGTGGGTTCTATATTGCGTTGGGAATCGGCAAGTGATGCCGCATTTACATTAAACATTACGCCAATTGCCAATACGTCACCCACCTTAACAGTGGCTCAAATGGGATCGTTAAATCCAATTAAATATTTTCGTGCCGTGGTAAAAAGTGGGCAGTGTAATCTACTATACTCCAATATCGTTTTTGTTGGCCTACCAGTTACTACATGGAATGGCACTTCTTGGAGTTCTGGAGCACCCAATTCTACTACCCGTGCTATTTTTGCGGGGAGTTTCAGTTCTACGGGCGATTTGTATGCGTGTTCGGTAACCGTCAATTCGGGTACGGTTGTGTTTAATTCAGGTCATTCTTTAATTGTAGTAAATGATGTTAATGTTCCGGGCGGTCGTTTAAATTTTATGGATAAATCGAGCTTGGTACAAATTAATGACACGGCTGTAAATAGTGGAAATATAACCTACAGACGAAGCACTACGCCAATGCTGCGTTTTGATTACACCTATTGGTCTTCACCTGTAGCAGGTCAAGTATTCAATATACTTAGTCCGTTAACTCCCATCGATAAATTTTATGCGTTTGATCCTGTTGCAGCCAACTGGTTAAATGTTGCACCGTCAAGTATAATGAGCATTGGAAAGGGGTATATTGTGCGAGCACCCAATACGTATTCAAATGTTACCCCTACGGTATTTACAGGTGCTTTTGCCGGTGTGCCCAACAACGGTGTAGTAAATGTACCAGTGCTTAACAGTAATTCCAACTATAATTTAATTGGAAATCCATATCCATCAGCATTGAGTGCCGACGCGTTTTTATCCAATGTTGCTAACCAATCGGTAATTGATGGTACCTTATATTTTTGGACGCATAACACTCCGATTACCAATAATAATTATACCAACAATGATTATGCAATTTATAATTTTTTAGGAGGAACTGGTACGGTTGCAGCAAATTCAACAGGGGTTAACACTTCAATTCCTACGGGTAAAGTTGCAGCAGGGCAGGGCTTTTTTGTTAAAGCGTTATCAAATGGGAATGCCTTTTTTTCCAATTCGATGCGAATCATTAATGATAATGACCAGTTTTACCGAACCGTTAATGAGACGCAAGCTCAGTCCAATACAGGATTTAATCGTTATTGGTTAGATATTAGTAATGGTTCGGGTGCTTTTAAGCAATTATTAATTGGGTATAATGCTCAAGCGACTTTAGGTATCGATCGCGGATTTGATAGTGATTATTTAAATGTGGGGCTGCCCATGGCACTGTATAGCGTGTTACCTAGTGGAGAGAAATTGTCTATTCAAGGAAGACCAATGCCATTTGATGCGAGTGACCGAGTGGCTTTAGGTTTTACAGCTACAACATTAGATGATTTTACGATACGCTTATCTTCTTTTGAAGGGCTGTTTTCAACACAACAAATTTACTTGCGCGACAAGTACTTGCAGCTATACCATGACTTAAAAGCAAGTGATTATTATTTTCGATCACCTGCTGGTACATTTGAAGACCGATTTGAAATTGTATATACGAATGGAGCGTTGGGTGGTCAAGAGTTTCAAAAAGACAATGCATTGGTGTTGTACAATCCCGATGGTACGATTCGTGTATTGTCAACCGAATCGATGATTTCTTCAATAAAGGTCTATGATTTACGTGGTGGATTGTTAACGGCTTTAAACGAAGTAAATAGTTTTGAGAAAACCGTTCCTTTACAGGTAGAACAACAGGTTTTACTGTTTGAAATCCAATTGGATACCGGCCAAGTAGTGTATAGAAAGTATATCAAATAGTTAAAAAACAGGTGTTTACGAGAGTAGCGCCTTTTTTTTATCCGTGAAATACACAAAAAAAGGATAAAAAACCAAGCACGAGGTCTTTAACGAGTTTTAGGGTGTTTTATCGAATATTTTTCGGGTGTCAGGAGTAGGGTTGTAGTTTTATGTCAGTAATAACAACCAAATGAACGCAACAACACAAAATATTTCAGGCACTAAAATCCAAAAAAGAACACTTGTATTCTTGGTGGTGTTGGTGTTTTCAAGTTTCGGAATGTTTGGTCAAGAAGTACAATCGGAAAACACAAATAATTTAGTTGCTATTCCAGAGACAGCGATTGCGTATGAATCAGAAATGGATTTGGTAAATTGGTTTATGTCGACAAAACAACACACGATTCAAAAAGAAGAGCAAGGAGTTTCAAAAGCAACTACGAAAAAGCAAATGATTACTTCCGGTTCACAACCCAACAAAGTATTATATCGTACTTTTCTAAAACGAATTGCAGCGCAAGAAGCAGCAGTAGCTTAACTAATTTTTTATATAAATACGTTTAAAGGTTAGCGCTTCTTTAAGAAGTGCTTTTTTTGTTGATAAAATAGTTACGGTTAGTTCTTAGATAAAATAGCCGTATGTTTATCAGATTTTTATATTATTTTTATATCGTTTTTTGTAAGGGGTATCGGTTGATAGCCGTGTAATGCCCAGGTAATTCAACGATAAAAACAAACCTTTCATCGATTTGCTTTCAAAGCCAAAAAGCAATTTAAAATTTTACAAAAAAATGATGTAAATTTAGCGCACATTACAAGGTTTACCTCAATAACATTGCTATGATTAATATAATACGCACAAATGGTATGAAAAATGGAATTTTAAAATGTCTTTTTGGGATTGCACTGCTTGTCTCTTTTGGAGTTCAAGCACAAGTAGCAAACTACTCAGTTACCCAAACGAATTGGACAACAGGTTATACCACTTTTCCTTTAACAGGTAGAAATAATTTAATACCAGTTGGTACAACTGTAGATGATTATGTGACTCCTACACCTTTAACCATTCCATTTACTTTTGTGTTCAATGGGGTAGGGTATACCTCAGTTAACATGTCTGCCAATGGTTTTGCTTATTTTGGTACTGCTACAGGTTCGCCTGCAACCGAATACAATCCAATTTCAACTGCTGCAACGTCTTTTTCAGGAGGTGCAATAGCAGTTTATGGTCGGGATTTGGATTTTATTTCACCAACCGCCACTGTTAATATGGGTTGGGTGGTAACAGGAACGGCTCCTAATCGTATATTTAAAATGGATTGGGTTGCAAGACGATCATCGGGCGCCAATGCAGTGCCCACCGGAGAAACTTCTATGGTTTTCCAGTTGTGGTTGTATGAAACAACCAATGTAATTGAAATGATTTATAATACGGCTACATTTGGAAATACTACCCCTTATACAGGGCAAATAGGATTGCGTGGGGCTTCAAATACAGATTTTAAAAATCTTACCTATACAACAGCTACTGCGCAATGGCCAGGTGCTGCAACTACTCCCAACCAAATGGCATTTGGTACTTTAAATACAGATGCTGTAGTGACTAGAGGTACTACGGCAGCTGCAGCTACAATTCAAGCAACTTCCAATCGTTTGTTCCGTTGGACGCCGGTTTCTTGTTTTGCGCCCACGGGTGTTACGGCTACCTCTATAACTAGTAGTAGTGCTGTGATAAATTGGACAGCAGCTTCGCCTGCTCCCGCCAATGGTTATGAATATTATATTGGTACAACTTCACCCACAGGAGCATCGCTAGCTACTGGAACCGTAGGTCCGGGGGTTACCACTACGGGTACCGTAAGCAGTTTAGCTTCGGGTCAATTATATTATTTTGCGGTTCGTTCCGTATGTAGCGCTTCCGATACAAGTTCATGGTCAACAATTGGAACATTTACCACCTATTGCTCACCTACCAATATAACCTATTATGAAGGCTTTGATGGTCCTTCTGTGGTGGTGCCCGCTGCAGCACCAAATCATGGAAATATTCCAACTTGTACGTATCAAAATAATGCGGGTCTTGGTAATCCTTGGGTAACAACTTTTGAAGATTACTATCCTGATTTGAATATGTTTTTCCAAGGGAACTTCTTAATGTATAATGGTTCTAATCCGGGTAATGCAAATCCAGCAAACGTATGGTGGTTTACGCGTGGGTTAAATTTAACCGGAGGTACTACTTATCGAATTTCTTATTTATATAGTGGAACCGACACGCCTTCAACCGTTCAAAACAGGTTAAATGTTGGATTAGCTACGGCACCGTTAGCTTCTGCAGTAACTACTATTCTTGATACCAATATAAATATTAAAGGAGGGCCGAGTGAAAATATTATCAACTTTACTGCACCGACTACAGGGGTATACTATGTTGGTCTAAATTGTTTTTCAAACCCTAATCAAGGGCAATTAGCGATTGATGATGTAACGGTTGCACCCTCTATTTGTTTGGTGCCAACAGCAGTGAGTGTGGCCAATATTACTGCTTCATCAGCATTATTGAGTTGGACATCACCTTCGCCAGCGCCAAGCAATGGTTTTGCTTATTTTTTTAATACAACCGGTGTAGCACCCAACAATGCCACGCCGCCTTCGGGAACAGTTGGGATAGGAGCAACTAGCGTAAACTTAACGGGGTTGACAGGAAGTACCAACTATTATTTCTGGGTGCGAACCTATTGTGGAGGTACGGATTATGGAGAGTGGGTAGCATTAAACAATGCAGGTACTGGATTTTTCACTACACTATTTCAACCGCCCTATTGTATTCCAACCGTTTCGGCAACACCTAGTAGTGCTACATTTATCAATAGCGTTACTACTACAGGCGGAACGGCCAACTTAAATAATAGTTCCGGATATTCCACCGGTAGTTATGCGGATTATTCTTCACAAATAGTTGCACAAGCGCCTGGTTTTTCAGTAAATATGTCTATCGGATTTATTGCAACTGGTGGTGTAGGTGTAGCGGTTTATGTTGATTGGAATAATGATGGTACATTTGCTACTACCGAACGTATGTACAATTCGGCTGCCTATTTGAATACCTCTCCAGTAAATACGGTAATTAATGTGCCCGGTGCGCAAGCATTAGGTAACTATCGTATGCGTGTGGTAGCAGATTATTGGGCTACAAACCCAAGTCCGTGTACGTACGGAAATACGATTTCACGCTGGGAAGTAGAAGATTATACCTTCCGCGTAGTTACTCCGCCACCACCATTGTCAATTAATATTACGTCTGATTCACAATGTGCAAATAATCCATCAGCATTAGTTCAAATTACATCAGCCGTAGCCAATTATAATTCCTATTCATGGAGTCCAAATGTTGGTATTGTAGGTACTCCTGCAACGGGTTACACCTTTACCAATTCGGTAACTACTGTGTATACGCTAACAGCTGCTCAAACGGTAGCTCCCTTTGGAACCCGGCAAGTTACGTTTACGTATACAGCCAATCAAACGCCAACACCAATTGTATTAACGCCAGCTGCACCAACGGTTTGTGGTGCAGGACCAGCGGTTCAGCTAACTTCAACCGGCGGGTTGGTGTCTGGATTCCCAATTTTGAATGAAAGCTTTAATACGGGTGCTCCGGGATGGACTGCTACTTCTACAGCAGCTCACACCGGTGGTAATCCTGCGGTATCCCTATGGCAAATTCAAAATTCACCCTATGATGGTATTATTAGTCCCGATGCATCTCAATTTTACGTTTCAGATTCTGATGGTCAGGGAAGTGGGTCTACTACTTTTGTTGAGTTAACTTCACCTACCTTCAGTTTAGCGGGCTATACCGATGCATCCTTAAGTTTTTATCATTTTTACCAACCTTGGATTAACGGTTCGGCTACGGTAGCAATTTCAACCAATGGCGGAACTACATGGACAACATTGCAACAATGGACAAACACTGCAAGTGGTGAAACAACCCAAGGAACACGAACCAATTTTGCATTAGTCAACATTCCTTTAGTGGCCTATGTAGGCCAAGCCAACGTACAAATTAAATTTACCTATACCGCACAATGGGGATGGTATTGGGCAATTGATAATTTATTAGTTTCAGGTACCGCTTCTTCGGCAGTAAAATGGAATTTAACAACGGGACCAGTAGCCAATGGTGTTGCAGTTCCGGGATTATTTACCGATGCGGCTGCAACAATACCTTACCTTGCTGGTAATGGATTGGCTTCGGTTTTTGCGTTGCCTTCTGCTACTACAAATTATACGGCAAGTGCCAGTACACCAGCCCCCTTATGTTCTACAACTTCATCGGTTACAGTTTCATTATCGAGTGTAGGTGCAGGCACAGCTTCTGCAGATCAGACCATTTGTAATGGTTTACCTGCCAATTTAACATTAACAGGAAATACGGGTACTATCACCAAATGGCAGTATTCCAATACGCTTGCTTTTACAACTCCAGTAGATATTCCAGCGAGTGCTTCGGCTACCTTAACTTCGGCACAAATGGGCGCTTTAACAGCTACTCGTTATTACCGTGCGGTGGTAACTTCGGGTTCTTGTACAGGCTTTTCAAATGTGGTAACGATCACGGTTAATACAACTACTTGGACAACGGCATGGAGTAATGGAGTTCCTTCATTAACCAAAGCCGCTATATTTGCTGGTAATTTTAGTTCAACGGGTGATTTATCGGCCTGTTCGGTAACGGTTCAAAGTGGTACAGTTGTGTTTAATTCCAACCATACTCTTACCGTTCAAAATGGTGTAACGGTATCGGGTGGTTCATTAACCTTTGAAGATGATTCGAGTTTGCTTCAAAATACCAATGCAACCAATACAGGTAATATTACCTACAAACGTATTACTTCACCCATTCGTAAGTTTGACTATGTCTATTGGTCTTCACCTGTAGCTCCACAAACCTTGGTTAACTTATCGCCGTTAACGCAATTTGATAAATATTTTACTTTTGATCCGGTAATTGGTAACTGGGTTGCGGTACCGTCCTTTAATCTAATGACACCCGCAAAAGGATATATTATTCGAGGACCAAATACCTTCAGTACAACAGTGCCCGCTCCCTATAATGCTTCATTTATAGGAGTTCCAAATAATGGTACTATTGCTATTCCAATTCAATTGGGAATTTCTGATGTGAACTTGATTGGAAATCCCTACCCAAGTGCCGTAAACATTGATTTGTTTATGGATTATAATGGGAATACAGGATTAAACCTGGTGGATAAAACCATTTATTTGTGGACACACAACACCGCAATTACCAGTAATAACTACACCAATAACGATTATGCAGTGTATAATTATATGGGGGGTGTAGGTACAAGTGCTTCAACCTCTCCAGGGGTAAACACATCGGCTCCAACAGGAAAAATTGGATCGGGTCAGAGTTTCTTTATTAAAGGTTTGGCTGCAGGAAATGCAATTTTTAACAATGCAATGCGTATTGCGGGCGACAACACCCAGTTTTATCGTGCTGCCGAAGACCGTAGCCGTATTTGGTTGCAAATTAGTGATGGGGCAGCGGGTTACAAACAAACTTTAGTAGGTTATGCTGATGGCGCGACCAACGGTATTGAGAGTGGGTATGATGGTGATTTATTCGATATTGGTAACCCCGTTTCGTTATATTCTTTAGTAGGAACGCATGCGTTAACGATTCAAGGACGTGCCTTGCCGTTTAATCAAAATGATATAGTGCCTTTAGGATATAAAGCTACCGAAAACGGTAATCTTACGATTGGCTTGCATGATTTTGACGGTATATTTACTACACAAAACATCTATATTAAAGATAAAACACTTAATGTAATTCACGATTTAAAAGCAGCCGATTATGTGTTTGCAACGACGGCGGGTACTTTTGAAGATCGTTTTGAATTGCTATACACTACCAATGCACTTGGTATTGATACACCCGATTACAATGCTTCAGTGGTAGTATATGCACAGAACCAAGTGATTCATATTCAGTCAGCACAAACGGAGTTGGATCAAGTAGAAGTGTTTGATGTGCGGGGTGCAAAATTAGCTTCGCTTCAAAACATTAACGCGCCTCAAGTTCAATTAGCACATGTGAGTGCTGCCCAGCAACTTCTATTAGTAAAAGTAACCGATACCAACGGTAAGGTTACAATCCGAAAAATACAGTATTAAGAAGTAGGTATTTAACCTTAAAATGTTAAAAAAAATCGATAAAAGTGCATTTTATCGATTTTTTTGCGTTTACATCGGTTTTGTTAATGGGGTGTTAACGTCATATTATTTCTTTTTGTATTTTAACGCATTAATTAACCCAATTTTTTTAATTATGATGGATAACTACAATTATTTGAGTCATCGGAAAACTTCGAGGCTCTCAACGCATGATCCAGATTTGGTTGAGAATACATCTCGGCAAAATTGGTTTTTGCGAACGTCGTGGCTAAAAAATTTATTCTTGATTATGTTACTCATTTCAGGTGTAAATTCTTATGCTCAAGTTTCTTCCTACTCATTTTCTCAGAGTACAGGTACATTTACCTCTATTACAGGTGGTACACAAATTTTAACTGGGAATTTTGATGATGGTACTACTAATTTCACATTGCCTTTCACATTCACCTACAATGGCGTTGGATATACCAATATTTGGGTCAGTGCCAATGGTCATATTGTGTTTGGAGGTGCATCTGATCCAACTGGAGGTGTCTGGAATCAATCGTCCGTAATTAGCCAAACGTTTGTTACGACAGGGGCCGTTGCTGCCTGGGCTGGAGACTTGAGTGGTTGGGCTGGTACACTGGGTGGGCAGACTGCTAATGTCCGTGCACAAGTTGTTGGTGTATCACCAAATCGTGAAGCAGTTATACAGTGGCTTGCGCGTCCTGCATATTCAACCAGTACAACCAATGCTGCTTTCATTACTTTTCAAATACGTCTGATTGAGACTAGTAATCAGGTTCGTATAGTGTATGGTGCTTCAGGTCAAACAGTGGGATCTACTAACATTGGTGTTACTAGACAAGTAGGATTAAGAGGTGCAACTACTGCAGATTTCAACAATCGAACTAACAGTTCAGCGGTATTGTTTACAGCATCTACTGCTGGAACACTAAATACGTCAACTCAAGCTTTTTCGAGTATCAATGCTACACCTGGAAGACCCACAAGTGGTCTAACATACACTTGGACTCCGCCATCATGTTCTGCTCCTACATTAGCTGCAGTCTCAAATTTAACGTTAACTTCAGCAACTATAAACTGGAACGCTGCTTCGCCAACACCATCTGGGGGTTATCAGTATGAAGTGCGTACTTCTGGAGCTGCGGGTTCAGGTGCAACTGGCTTGGTTACAAGTGGAACTACTTCTAGTTTAAGCGTTAGTTTAACAGGTTTGACTGCAAGTACAACCTATACTTACCATGTTAGATCTGATTGTGGAAGCGGAACCTTTAGTAGTTGGAATTCTTCCTCAATATTTACTGGATATTGTATTCCTGCAACAACAAGTCAAGCATCATGGATAAGTGCCTTTTCAACTACAGCGGGTGTTTCAAATATCACGTATTCATCTCCAAGTGCTGCAACAGGTACAGGTGGATATAGAAATTTAACGGCTACTAATTCTGCGAGTGGTTTTGTGGGAGGAAGTGCTATTCAGCTTTCGATGACTGCTGGTGGACCTACTTGTGGTTTTGCTGTCTGGATCGACTGGAATAAAAATTTTGCTTTTGAGACGGGAGAACGAGTTTATGTTACTACGGGATACGTAACTACCACTACGGGTAGTTTTTCAATTCCAGCAGGTACAGCATTAGGGGCATATCGTATGCGTGTTTTCACCGATTTTAATGATTTTGCGCCAGCAAATGCCTGTGCAACAGCAATTAGCCGAGGTGAATATGTAGATTTTACTTTCAATGTGGTTGCACAACCATCTTGTTTTAGTCCTACAGCGCTTACCGCTTCTTCATTAACTACTAACGGAGCAACAGTAAGTTGGACTCCCCCTGCTACTGGAAGTACACCTGTAGGATATGAATATGCGGTTACTACATCCACTACACCTCCAACATCAGGGACCTTTACCACATTTGCGTCAAATGCAGTAACTGGGTTAACGGCAAATACTACCTATTATTTGCATGTACGTTCTGTATGTACCGTAGGATCTGATTTGAGTGCGTGGACAACCTCTACTGCTTTTACTACCTTATGTAATGCAGTTTCTACTTTCCCATGGACAGAAACCTTTGAAACAACTTCAACTACGTTGTCGTGTTTCCGCGTAATTGATGGAAATGGTGATACTGATGCTTGGACAGTAAGTACAGCTGCTCCAAGAACAGGTACAAGACATGCTTCGTTGTATACCGATTTTAATACGTCCAATAACGACTATTTAATCACGCCTCAACTTACTTTAGACAGTGCGCCTAAGCGATTAAAGTTTTGGGTAAGAGCCTATTCTACAACCGAGGTTGATGAAATTTCGGTTCGAGTATCTACAACTGGTACAGCTTTGGCTAATTTCTCCAATGTTGTTCTGGCTTCAACACCGGTTACCTTTACTACGTATACAGAATATACTGTAGATTTATCGGCGTTTGCCAACCAAAGCATTTACATTGCGTTTGTGCGTGATGCTGCTCCTGCCGATGGATGGTATTTGTACTTAGATGATGTGTTGGTTGAGTCAACACCACCAACAATTACGAGCTTTACACCTTCAGCAGTGTGTAGTGCTAATTTAACTTCAACTACTGTTACCGTTACTGGAACTTTATTGAATACGGTTACAAATGTTAAAATCAATGGCGTAAATCATGCTTTTACCGTTGTAAATCCAACTACCATAACCATTCCATTAACGAGTACTACTACTTCAGGTTTAATTACCGTTGAAAATGCGATTGCTACTGTAAATTCAGCAACGTCATTAACAGTAAATACAAGTCCAACCGTTAGTGCTATTACCGGTGCTACGAATGTATTGTGTAAACCAAATACGTTAGTTTTGTCAAATAGTACAGCAGGTGGGGTATGGACTTCATCAAACATCAATATTCTTACCGTTTCTGCGGGTACCGTAACTGGTGTGGCTCAAGGTACTGCTAATGTAATCTATACGGTTACAGAAGCCAATGGTTGTTCAACAAGTGTTAGTTATTCAGTTACTGTTAACGAACCGGTTGTGATTACATCCAACCCAGGAAACCAACCTGTTCTTACCGGTAATAACACTACATTTACCGTAGCTGCTACAGGTACTTCTTTGGCATACCAATGGGAAGAATCTACCGATGGTGGAACGTCTTTTGCATCAATTACTAATGGGGGTGTATACTCGGGCGCTGATACAGTAACGTTAACGTTAACGGCTGTTCCTGATACTATGAATGGTAATGTTTACCGTTGTGTGGTTTCAGGTGCTGCACCTTGTTCTACCGAAACTTCATTAACGGCAGTGTTAACTGTTGGTAATACCGGTATTGATGCACAGCCTTCTAATGTGGCTTTGTGTACAAGTGGTGACGCAACATTTACAGTTGTTCCTGCAGGTACCGTAAACAGCTATCAATGGTACCAAGATACAGGTCTAGGGCCAGAACCTTTGGTTGACGGAGGTAACGTATCTGGAGCAACTACTGCTTCATTAACATTAACAGGTGTAGATACCACAACTAATGGTTATACCTATTATGTGGAGTTAGTTGGTCCTGCTATTACAGTTAACTCAAACACCGTAACATTAAACGTTTATACGGCTGCTTCTATTACTTCAGATCCAACGGTTCAAACAGTATGTTATTCAGGAGGTTCCGTAAGTTATACAGCTGCTGCTGGGGGTTCTTTCTCTGGAGTTCAATGGCAGTATTCTACAAATAATTCTACATGGGCCAATGTTGCTAACGGAACGCCTACAGGGGTGACCTACAACGGTGCTACAACAACAACGTTGGGAGTAACTACTACTGCTGCAACTCCTGTTGCAGGTACGTATTACTACCGTATGATGGCCGATGCTACTGCTCCATGTACAGATGTGTTTTCAGCTTCTGCGCAATTGTTGATCAATAACCCTACGGTAACTACAGCTCCTGCAGCTGCTACAGTTTTAGCGGGTAATACTGCTACTTTTACCGTAGCTTCAACTGCTACAGGTACCGTGACTTACCAATGGCAACGCGCTACAACTTTGAATGGAACTTACAGCAATGTTGTGAATGCTACTCCAGCGAACATTACCTACAATGGTGCAAATACAGCAACATTGTCAGTAGTAACAACGTCAACTACTGCAACTGGCAGTGGTAATTTTTACCGCGTAATTATTACATCCAATGGTTGTGCAGTGACTTCTACAGGGGCTTCTTTGACTGTAAATAATTATTGTCAACCAACAACAACTATAGGAGGTGCTACAGATAGTATGACCAATGTAGTTATTACAAATGTTAATCAAAGTACTAATGTGACACAAGCTTCTACTGCATCTTCACCTTGGTTTACTTTATATAATAATACTCCATTAAATGTAACACAAGGTCAAAATATGTCTGTATCCATTACTTTCGGTAGTGATGGAACTCAATTTAGTGCAGTTTGGGTGGATTACAATAGAGATGGTTTATTTAGTGATACTGAAAATGTCGCTTTAGCTTCAGCTTCAGCTGGTGGTGGCGCAACGGTTACTTATAATTTCACTGTTCCGTTCACATCGTCTACAGGTATTACCCGTATTCGAGTTCGTGGAGGTAGTGATTCAGCTTATACTGCCGCAGGTTCATGTACATCATCTTCATACGGAGAGACTGAAGATTATTTCATAAATATTATTGCTGCTCCTTCATGTGCCGGTACACCTGCTGTTCCAACTGCAGCTTCTTCAGTATCAGCAGCTTGTGCAAACAGTACAATTAATTTAAGTTTATCGGGCATTTCAGCCGAGTTAGGATATACCTACCAATGGTTCCGTAGAAGCTTACCATCAGGTTCATTTGAGCCTATCGCTGGAGCAACTGCGTCAACCTATGCGTATGTAATTCCAGGAAGTTCAGAAATTTATGCTACAATAACTTGTACCAATTCTGGATTATCTTCCAACTCTAATACACTAACGGTAACCACTAGTTTGTGTAATTATACAGTTACCCGTAGTACAGGAATTACCTATAATTCAATTATGTCTACAGGTTCTACGTATACCACTTTATTAGGTAGTGGTTCAACCACACCAATTACTAATGGTGATGACGGTAGAACCAATGTTGTGAGTCTTGCAGGTACTACATTCAAATACAACGGTGCTGCAGTAACAGGGTTTTATGCTACCACAAACGGTTGGATGACCTTCAATGGTGCCCAAACTTCAGCTCAATGGACTAATGATTTAACGTCTACAGGTCAAAACAATGTATTGGCTCCATTCTGGGAAGATTTGGTTATTAAAGGTAACCTAACAGCGAGTAGAGATATTTCGATGCGTTATCAAATTATTGGTACGTTAGGAAGCGGAACTGCGGATATTGTAATTGAGTGGGCAGAAATGGAGCGTTTCTTGTTCCCTGATCCTAATATCAATTTCCAAGTAGTGCTTCATGAAGCCGATAATTCAATTGATTTCAACTATGGTCAAATGCAGTTGTTTAATGGTGCTACCTCTGGAGCTACAGCCTATACTTATTCAGTAGGTATGAACGCTACTAATCCATCAACAGCAGATTCAACCAATAGAATTATGCTTCAAAATAACAATAACTCTAATTTCAGTGCAACTACAGTTCAAAACAGTTTAGATGGTTCACCCGATTGTAACTCTCGTTTACGTTTCGTGCCCTCTGCTGCTTTAGTTAGTGGTTCAGCACCTTCAACATTGATTCCTGCGAACAATGATCCTGCAGGAGCAATTACATTAGCGGTTAATAACGATCCTTGTATATCTAATTGTGGAAATGTATATACTAGTAAAAATGCAACGGCTACTACTGGAATCACTGCATGTTCAGCGACTACACCAGGTACTGCCGATGATGATGTATTCTTTACATTTACAACCAATTCTACAATTACAGATTACCGAATTGAAATGCAAACTTCACCAACGTATGATTTAGTTGTTCAAGTTTTAAATAGTTCATTAACTCCAATTGCTTGTTTTAATGCATCAGCATCTGGGTTATCAGAATTAATTGCTTCAATTACATTGTCTACTAGTACTCAGTACTACTTACGTATTTATGATGCCGCAACAGGTGCTTCAGGAAGTGGAGAGTTCTCAATTTGTATTAGTCAAATTTTGCCTCCACCAGCCTATGACCAGCCAGCAGGAGCTGTTAGCTTAACGGTAGGTACATCTTGTACTACAGTTGCGAGTGTTCCAGCCGAGATCTTACGTTCAACAGCTACTACAGGTATTCAAGTATGTAATGCAACAACTGCAGGTACACCCGATGATGACGTATGGTACAAGTTTACTACTCCATCTGTTACAACAGGAGTTACCTATACAATTAATGTTCAAGGAAATTCAACCTATAATCCAGTTGCACAACTGTTTACAGGTGTTCCTTCAACAACCAACTCGTTGTTCTGTGTGAATGCAACAAATAATGGTGGTTTAGAAACCATTACAAGTTCATCGCTTGCACCAAATACTGATTACTATCTGCGTGTTTACCATTCAGGTACAGGTGCGGCAAATGGTTCGTTTAGTGTATGTGTATTTGCTACACTTCCAACATGTGTTAGCGCACCAACTGCTCCAGTAAATGCATCAAATAATTGTATTGACACTACAGGTACTACCTTATCTTGGGCAGCAGTAACCAATGCTACGGCATACGATGTATATTTCAATGGATCGTTAGTGTCTGCTGATCAAACCACGCTTTCTTGGGTTACACCAGTTTTAGCGGCTGGAAACTACACTTGGAGCGTTGTGCCTAAAAACCCTTATGGAGCGGCAACGAGTTGTACTAACTTTACCTTTACGGTAAATCCAGAATCGGTAGGAGGTACAGCAACACCTGTGGTTAATGCTGTATGTTCAGGTACAGGTACAACGTTGACGTTAAATGGTAATACGGGTGACATCCAATGGCAGTCTTCTGCTAATGGAACAAATGGTTGGACTGCTATTACGGGTGCAACTAGCGCTACATTAAGTACGGGTAATTTAACGGCTACTACGTATTATAGAGCTCGTTCTATTAGCGGTGCATGTGCAAATGCATTTAGTAATGTAGTCATGATTTCAGTTGATCCGGTTTCAGTTTCAGGAACTGCTGCGTCAGCTGCAGGAGCAACTCCTATTTGTTCAGGTACTTCAACTACTTTAACATTAACAGGTAATACAGGAACTATTCAGTGGGAATCTTCTGCTAATGGTTCTACAGGTTGGTCTCCAATCGCTTCGGCAACTTCAGCTTCATTAAGTACGGGTAACTTAACAAGTACAACATATTATAGAGCTGTTGTTACCAGTGGAGTTTGTTCTTCAGCCACAAGTAATGTAATTACAGTTACAGTTTATGAGGTTGGTACATTCTATGTTGATGCTGACGGAGATACCTATGGATCTGTAGCCGCTACAGCTCAAACTATCTGTGTTCCAAATGCTAGTATAGCACCAGCTGGATATTCTGTAAACAACACGGACTGTAACGATGCAGTTTCGAGTACAAACCCAGGTGCTATTGATGTTTGTTACGACGGTATTGATAACGATTGTAACGGTAATGTTGACAACGTTGGCTTGCCAGGTGGATGTATTCCAATTGTGAGTACTATTCCAGTTGCTACTTGTGATGCTATAATTTTGTACAATCAAACGATACTTACAAG
>NZ_JAIXRZ010000038.1 GCF_027484945.1 Flavobacterium sp. | reverse complement strand
CAAGAGGCGGTCGTGCAAGTGGCCCGCGTTTTCATTCGGTTTTATAGGTGTTGCTTTAGATAAAATCATGGCCCCGGTATCAATTTGATCGTCAATAAAGAAGGTGGTAACACCGGTTTCTTTTTCGCCGTTCATTAGGGCCCAATTAATTGGAGCGGCTCCCCGATAGTTGGGCAACAAAGAGGCATGCAAATTAAAAGTTCCCCACTTTGGCATACGCCAAACCACTTCGGGCAACATTCGAAAGGCGACTACCACTTGCACATTGGCTTCAAGAGCGGCGAGCTCTTGAATAAACTGAGGGTCTTTTAAATTGGTCGGTTGCAACAAGGGGAGTCCTTTTTCTAGCGCATATTTTTTTACGGGCGAATAATGAAGCTGTTGTCCTCTCCCTGCAGGTTTGTCGGCCACGGTTATTACACCAACAACCGTGTAACCTTCTTGAATAAGGGTGTCTAAAATGCCTACTGCAAATTCGGGCGTACCCATAAAAACTATGCGTAAATCATTCATGGTTTCGTAAACTATATTTATTATTGGGTAACAACCGAATGCGTTCGGCTTCTAATAACGATTGGAGTGCAAAGATAAGCACCTCGTTGGGTTGTGAAAGTAATTCTTGCAATTCTCTAGAGGTATAATCTGCATTTTTTAAAACCATTATTAGCGCTTCGGGTAGATCTCCTAAAATGGGTTTTGACTTTTTACGGGTAATGCAATTCGAACAATGTCCGCAGTTTTCTGTACTATGTTCTCCAAAATACTTTAATAAAAACGTTGAATTGCATTCACTGTTTTCGAAGGCGTATTCTAAAACTGCTTGGAGTTGTGTCGCTTTTAAATGGTTCTGGTTGGTCAAATAATTACTTACTCGATTAATGGTTCGTTCGTCTTCTCGTACTTCATTAAAGGTAATTTGTGCATCATTAGTTTTTGCATTCATTGTGATCATCCCCAAATTGTGCATTTTGTGCAATACTGCCAAAACCTGTGTTTCTGTAGCACCCGATTTTCGTGCCACCACCGCACAATTTACAGGAGTCATCAAATCATACACACCGGGATGGGTGCGTAATAGCGTAACAACAATGGATTCATCCTGTGGATGTAAACTTGTATAGCGAATGACTTCTTTAGAAGGAATACAAAATTGTAAGGTTAATTGTTCTGAAAATTCATGGGATAAGGTTAGTATTCCTTGGCGATCCAAAAACTGCAACGCATGGTACGTCTTCATTATTGGGAGTTGGTATTTATTGCAAAATCGATTCAAGTTAAATCCAAATGACTGGTCTAAACCCTCTCCATAAGCAATTTGCAAGTCGGAACAGAGTTTTTTATACACCACAACTAAAAAGTCTTTATCGGGTAAAACGGTCAAAAATTGTTGCTCAGCTTGCTGTTTGTCTGAATTGTTTGCCAATAATAAGGCATATGCTTTTTCACCATTTCTCCCAGCACGACCGGCTTCTTGGTAATAATTTTCGAGGTTTGGAGGGAGATTCAAATGCACAACCACACGCACATTGCTTTTGTCGATACCCATTCCAAAAGCATTGGTTGCCACCATAACTTGTTTTTTTTCTTCCATCCAATCCATCATCTGTTTCTCTTTTGCTACCATAGATAAACCTCCATGATAAAAAGTAGCCGAAATTCCAAGTGTTTCGAGTTGATTTGCTGTTTCTGCACATGCCCTTCGGTTGGATACATAGAGTATCGCTGGTCCTGGATATTTTTGCAAAACTTTTTGGGTAAAATGCAATTTATCGGGTGCTGTATATACTTGATATGCTATGTTTTCACGCGCAAACGATTGGGTAAAGATTTTGGGTTCATGAAGTCGTAATTGGGTGATAATGTCTGCCTTCACGCGATCCGTAGCGGTTGCCGTCAAGGCCAAAAAAGGTACTTTTGGAAAAAGTGTTTTTAATCCCGCAATTTTTAAATAAGCGGGACGAAAATCGTGACCCCATTGAGAAACACAATGTGCTTCATCTATTGCGATTAAATGAATAGGTAAGGCCTTTAACCGTTCGACAAACCAATCGTTTTGCAACCGTTCGGGGGATAAATACAAAAGTTTATATCCACCAAATTGGGCATTGTCTAATAGGTTGGATAAAGTATCGATAGGGATTCCTCCGGTAATTTCCATCGCTTTGATATCGCGCATTTGCAATTGATTTACCTGGTCTTTCATCAAGGCAATCAAGGGTGAAATGACTAGCACCAATCCCTCTTTTATTACCGCTGGAATTTGATAACACAAGGATTTTCCGCCTCCAGTTGGCATCAGACCAAAAGTGTCATGACCGTCTAAAACAGATTGAATAAGCGCTTCTTGCGGCGCGCGAAACGCCGGATACTTCCAATACTTTTGTAAAGCTTGATGTAGTGTATTCATAGGGTTTAAGACTTGGTCTTAACCACAAAGATAGCAGAAATTATGACGGATTAAGGATGAATTTAATGCGTTCTTCAACGGTACCAACGGGTACTTCTATTAAATCATATCCATACGCTGCGTAGGTTTCTTGTAAGTGATTGTAAATCAGTTGGGCTTGTTCAAAATTTTCATACCGTGCTTCATCACTTTCGTAAATCGCTTCCCAGGGTGGTAAAATAAAAACTTTGGTATACCGGTGTGCTGAGCAAGCTTCTTCAAAAAATGAGGGATAGGAATCGCCAATATAATGCATATACGCTAAAATATCGGGTAGTCCACGGTCAATAAAAATACAAGTACTGGCCTCGGTTAACGCCTGCTGATATTGTTTTTTACGCCCTTCCAAAAGAAGTTCGCTAAACAACAACGGTTTTTCTAAAAACAATTGTTCAATACCTTGTTCTCGCGCCTCTAGGGTAATTTGACGTGAAATTTCTGGATAGCACAAGTGACCCATGGCTACCAATTGATTGATAAGGGTTGTTTTTCCAGTTCCGGGTCCGCCAGTAATTACAATAAGTTCCGGTTGCATCACAATTTTAAAGGAGCAAAGGTACCGAATTGTTTCTAAAGTTAAAATGCTTCAGATTGTTCTCAATTGAATGAGAAAAGTGATTTTTAACATGTCTGTATTCGGTAAAATGGAATTGCTACTCTAGTGAGATATATTCGCTCAAACAAACCCAATAGTCGATGCAATTCTAAAGGCAAATACCGTATATTTGCGTTTATTTAATGAAGATGGATAAGAAAACGGAAGAATTTTACATTCGCCTAAAAGAAGAGTTGTATGCCACCTCCGATTGGCCAAGTGTTTATTTGTATAAATTTATTGTTCCAACTGATACCCAAAAAATTGTAATTGTGGAAAACGCTTTTGATAACATGGGTGCGGTAATAACTACACATCAATCTAAAAACGGTAAATTTACCAGCGTATCGGTAAATGTTATGATGGCATCTCCCGAAGCTGTTGTGGAGAAATATCAAGAACTTGCATCCGTAGAAGGCATTATATCTTTATAATATGGTACCAAAATATATCAAAGAAAACGCACACGACACGGTGCAATACTTAGAATACAACGCCGAGCGTTCCGCTTTGTTCATTCCGGAATACGGACGTCATTTGCAAAAACTAATTGACCAAATTGTGGTTATTGCCGATCGCGAAGAACGCAATAAAGCCGCGCGCTATGCAATCAATGTAATGGGAACACTAAATCCGCACTTGCGCGATGTTCCCGATTTTCAGCACAAATTATGGGATCAAATTTTTATTATGTCCGATTTCAAGTTGGACGTAGATTCACCGTATCCCATTCCCACGCGCGACGTAATCAACTTAAAACCGGAACGGTTACCCTATCCGCAGAAGAATCCGAAATACCGATTTTACGGGAACAACATTACTTCTATGATTAATATAGCCAATTCATGGGAAGAAGGTGAACTTAAAAGTGCGCTTATTATGGTAATTGCCAACCATATGAAAAAATCCTATTTGAGTTGGAACAAAGATACCGTAACCGATCAGGTGATTTTTGAGCATCTTTATGAACTCTCCGATGGACGTATTAATCTTTCGCAAAGCGAAGAAGAGTTGTCTACAACCACAGATTTAATTCGTACCAACAAAAAGTTGTCAAATAAAGTACAGCAACCAATGCAAAAGCATAAAGGCGGATTTATAAAGAAAAACAACAACAATAACAACGGTAAAAAGTTTATCAAAAAGAATCATAAAAATTAATTTGTAGCCGATTACTTGGCCAATACGCATATCATGGGAACATTCAAGATTGAAGGAGGAATCCGATTAAAAGGCGATGTCACACCACAAGGTGCTAAAAACGAAGCATTACAGATTTTATGTGCCGTTTTACTGACTCCCGAAAAAGTAACCATCAACAATATTCCAGACATAATCGATGTCAATAAATTAATCACCTTGCTTGGAAATTTAGGGGTGAAAATCCAAAAAAATGGACCGGGTTCGATTACTTTTCAAGCCGATGAGGTCAATGTAGGCTATTTAGAAACGGAAGCTTTCAAGAAAGAAGGCGGCTCACTTCGTGGTTCCATTATGATTGTTGGTCCGCTACTGGCTCGTTTTGGTAAAGGATACATCCCAAAACCGGGCGGAGATAAAATCGGACGCCGTCGTTTAGATACCCATTTTGAAGGTTTTATCAACTTAGGGGCAAAATTTCGATACGAGCGTGAAGACCATTTTTATGGTGTAGAGACCAAAGAACGATTGAAAGGAGCCTATATGTTGTTGGACGAGGCTTCGGTTACGGGAACAGCCAATATTGTGATGGCAGCCGTTTTAGCAGAAGGGACAACAACTATTTACAACGCTGCTTGCGAACCCTATTTACAGCAATTATGTAAAATGTTGAATTCGATGGGCGCCAAAATTACGGGTGTGGGTTCCAACTTACTTACAATTGAAGGTGTTGATCGTTTAGGAGGATGTGAACACCGTATTCTACCCGATATGATTGAAATAGGGAGCTGGATTGGTTTAGCAGCGATGACCCGCAGTGAAATCACCATTAAAAATGTAAGCTGGGAAAATTTAGGTGTGATTCCTTCGGTATTCCGAAAATTGGGAATTACTTTAGAGCAAAAAGGCGACGATATTTATATTCCTTCTCATGAGAATGGGTATACGATTAAAACCGATATTGACGGTTCGATTTTAACTATTGCTGATGCACCATGGCCTGGGTTTACCCCCGATTTATTGAGTATTGTATTGGTGGTGGCCACACAGGCAAATGGCGATGTGTTGATACATCAGAAGATGTTTGAAAGTCGTTTGTTTTTCGTTGATAAATTGATTGATATGGGTGCCAAAATCATGTTGTGTGATCCGCACCGCGCGGTGGTAATGGGGCATAATTTTAAATCCCAGTTAAAAGCAACAACCATGTCTTCACCCGATATCCGTGCGGGAATCTCATTATTGATTGCTGCGCTTTCGGCAAAAGGAACATCAACCATTCAAAATATTGAGCAAATTGACCGAGGTTACGAACGCATCGACGAGCGTTTACGAGCATTAGGCGCCAATATAGTTAGAGTTTAAATTAATAAATACCAATATTTGAAATTCCAAATTCCAAACTACAGCTAATAGTATTGGAATTTGGATTTTTTTCTTTGGAATTTTTTGTATCAATGGAAATCTATACCTTCATAATTCTTTGTCTTGCCGCTTTTGCTGCAGGTTTTGTCGATGCCGTTGTGGGTGGAGGTGGGCTACTTCAAACGCCCGTTGGATTGATCGTCATGGCCAATGAATCGGTTTCTACGGTTATCGGAACGCTTAAAGTACCGGCCTTTTGCGGAACAGCAATGGCCGCGCGACAATACCTCAAACAGGTTGCCTTAAAATTTCGATTGCTTCTGGTTATGAGTGTTGTGGCCTTTTTGGCCTCTTTTGCGGGCTCATGGTTGCTTACGCGCGTCGGTAACGAATTCATGAAGCCTATATTATTGGTCGTACTTGTTGGTATTGCAGCTTATACATTTCTTAAGAAAGATTTCGGGCAATTGACCCAAAAAAATCAAACCCCAAATACAATGATGTGGTACAGTTTGTTGATGGCTATTGTTATTGGCTTTTATGATGGATTTATTGGTCCTGGTACTGGTAGTTTTTTGGTTTTGGGTTTTATTCTCCTTTTAGGTTTTGATTTTTTACAAGCATCAGCTCATGCCAAAATGGTCAATCTAGCAACCAATTTAGGTTCGATTATCCTTTTTATTAGTAAAGGCAAGATAATAGCCACGATTGCGCTTCCCATGGCTGTAGCCAATGCCCTAGGAGGCTGGTTGGGTGCCAAAATTGCCCTTAAAAATGGAAATCAATTTATTCGGCGGGTGTTTTTGGTGGTCGTAATCGGAACCTTATTGCGTTTTGCATGGGATATTTTCTAGGGTTATTCTACCATTCCTAAAAATTTCAGTCCAAAAACGATGGCATCGCTCACAAATCCGCTTTGGTAGGAACGCACATAATCAATGCGAAGCACTTTGAATTTTTTAAATCCTAAATTATCCAAACCCACTGAAAATTCATGGTAGGGTGTGCGATTAGGAAGCGACAAGTTATGATATCCTAGAATCAATTGCGCATTGAGTTTATTTAGTAGCGGAATTTTATTCATGATAAATCCTTTTTCATTGTGTTCCATATGAAATTCTACAAAGGCATCATTTGTACTCGCGCTGTAATAGGGTAAATTATTGAACTGTGAAGTATAGGATCCGCCACCGCTTATATGGGTTTGATTGCCGTTAAAATGTTTATAATCGGGAAATGCAATTTGGGCTGCATTATAAAATTGACCTGCTTTGCAATTGTATTCCAAATTTCCTTTGTTGCCCAGAGCTAACTCTTGGTTAACACGAACCATTACAAAATCATAGTTGTATTTTTTTTCACTTCCAGCCCAACCTTTCTCATACATTAGCGTTAAGGTAGGATAGGCATCATTGCCAATATTGAATTTTCCATCGGGTCGTGTCCAGTATTTTTGACCAAAATCAAAACGCGCGTTGAGGTTTGTTTTGACTAAATTGTATTTTGAAAACACCGGAGTAAATTCGTCCAGCGGCTGTAATGGGTTGTTGGAAGTGTAGCGATCGCTCGATTTTACAGAAGCTTGAAACGAATTATTATAAAGGGGTTTCCGTTCGGCATATTCAACGGATGCATTGAGTCGGAAACCATTCGTTATTTCACTACTATAACTCAAATTGGCACTATTTTTTTCATACAATTTCATGAAATTATTTTTGAAAAAAAGCGAACTTACCGTATTGATATTATCTGAAATAGGATTTGAAGCATTGAATTGATTAACCGTTGAACCACCAAAAACTGTCAGTATCGAATTGTGTTTATTTTCTAGTTTGTGCACATAATTTCCTGAAATGCGTAGTTTTTTTTCATCAAATCCATAGTCCAATCGTGTTCCAATGCGATAATACGTTCGTTTATCTTCATTACGTTGATTGTAGCTGAAACCAATTTGTGTCTTCCAGCCTTGAACGGTATTAAAAGCGGTATTAAATACGGGGCCTTCATAGGTGAATGCCCGTTTTTTAAATGAGTTAGAATAGCTATACCCCATAATGAGGTCGCTAATATTCAATTTATTTCGTTTTTGATCAAGGGAATCGAGGTAGGGTTTCGATTCTCGTTTCGTTTGGATCCGCTCTTTTTTGACATAATCATTGGTCTCTTCTAACGTGAGCGGAACGGGGCGATTCGATTTCCAAAAAGTGTCGTCTTTTTTATTTGAATTATCTTCAAATTTTAGAACTTCAGCTGTAAAAGTGCGGCGCGCAAATTGTTGTGGAAATTCAAAATTGGAATAAACATAGGTAAAGCGTCCGTTGAAATTGAATCCGAGTAGCCCCGCTTCAAAATCTAAGGTTTGTGTGTTTTTACTCCACACTTTGGTTTGCGCATTGTAGCTAAAACTTTGTTTGAGCGTAAGTAGATTTATTGCCGGATTTTGGGTTTGCGAACCTTTAATTGTTAAATCGACGGCATAAATTGCATAATTCTCATCTTCTATATAGAGGCACCCTTCAAATGCAGGTTCGCTACTGCGTTTAGGACTTACTTTGATTTTGTTAATTAACCGGTTGTTTTCATCTGCAAACGAACCCTCGAATTTATAGCGGTAATAATTCAAAGCATTATCGGCAATCGGTGAAATTGCACGCGCGTTGAGGTCGATATAATTTTCATAAAAATCAAAATTTGCTTGCGCTGCACTATTGAAACTAAATCCATTATTGCGGCCACTTACTTTTGAGGCCACAATCACTTCTTTTAATTGATCGGGTTTTTGAAAAGTCAATTTAGAAACCGTTTCCGAAAGGTAAAGAATACCACTTCGCGTAGAGTCGATCACTTCATCGAGCATGTCCATTTTTTGGCCTAAAAAGGATTTGGGCAGGTTTTTTACTCTAAAAATTCCACGTGAATAGAAATCACAGGTATATTTTCCGGTTTTGGCACTATTTGTTTTCCGGTTGGCGATCGCTTTTTTGATAATTTCCAACGCGGGATTTATTTTTGGATCAATTACCACTTCATTCAACGCAATGCTTTCTTCTCTTAAAATAACCTCCAGTTGCACCGGTTTGCCCGAATAATCGACCACTTGTTTTTCGGTTTTATAACCTAAAAATTGAAACAATACGATGTAGGTGCCTTGCTGCCGCGGATACAATTCAAAGTTGCCATTGTCATTAGTTGTTGTTCCTGTATAGGTGTCTTTAATGTAAATGTTTACAAACGGCATGGGGTGCCCTTTGGCATCGGTAACTTTACCTTTAATCTGTCCGAATGTTAGGTGTGCTAATCCGATTAAAACAATGCTATAAAGAAGTTTCATAGTTTCTAATTTAAAAATGAATACAATGCTAATTGATAACTTTTCAAACCAAAACCGATTACGATTCCAGCAGCATTGGGGGCAATATGGGAATGGTGTCGAAACGATTCTCGGGCATACGTATTGGAGATATGTACTTCAATTACGGGTGTTGTTATCGCTTTTACCGCGTCACCAATTCCAATAGAGGTATGGGTATAAGCACCCGCATTTAAAATAATTCCATCATAGGAAAAACCATGCGCTTGTAGGGCATCGATTAGCTCACCTTCAATGTTGCTTTGAAAATAGCTCAATTCAAATTGCGGAAACTGTTGTTGCAACGATTGGAAATAGGATTCAAAATCCTGATTGCCATAAACGTTAGGTTCACGCTTACCAAGAAGGTTAAGGTTAGGTCCGTTGATGATGATAATTTTCATAAAATGATTTTTGTAAAAATAAAAAAACCGCTTCAAACGAAGCGGTTTTTATTACGTTAACTTTCCTAATATTCCGGGTAATTTTTTACCCTGAAGTTCGAAAACAGCTTTAAGCCAAAGTGGGACTAACATGGGGACTACAATAAACGAAAGTTTGTTGTAAAACCAGGCGTTTGCAAAATCGAAATGAATAAAGTACATGGTAGCACGAGTCATTCCGCAAGCATAGCACTCCATATTGGCTAATCGCTTGGATAGGCATACGGCCTGTCCATAATCAAAAAAATTAATCGGTAGTAAAATCAATACTATCGGTGCGATAGTGATAATGAGATTGGCTACGAACTTAATTTTTTTGATCATTTACTTTCGTAGATTAGAACGTTTTGTCGTAGCTTCCGTCTTTAGGTCCTAAATTACCTGTACAGATGCGGATTAAATCGATTAAAGCCCAAACTCCACAACCACCAGCGGTTAAAAGTTGAACGATACCTTGCCAAGTGTAACCAAGGTAGAATCTGTGGATACCTAAACCACCGATTGCAAAACACAAGATTGCAGCAATGATTTGGCTTTTTGAACCACCTACAGCTGCAGGAGAAGTTAATTCAGCATTTTGCTTTTTAACTACTGCAGTGTTTTCTGTTTTTTGTTCAACTGGGAACGAAGCGTAAGTTGCAGTCAATGAAATTGCAAAAAACGCAAGCAGACTTAAAAGTAATCTGATTTTCATAATTTAATAATTTAAAGGTTTATATTCGTAGCAAAAATAGAATATTCGATGACATTTAAAAATTTCTGCGCCGTTTTCTTATTAACTTTTTTCAACGGATTCGCGCAAAGTAATGGACAGTATGAGTTTTTCGGTGCCTTAAAGCTCAATGGTAATGATAAGGAGATAATCTCCTATCGTATTGTTTTTGAAGAAAATAAAGGAGTTGTTTCGGGCTTTTCAATTACCGATTTAGGGGGTGAACATGAAACAAAAAACAAAATTGTAGGGACCTATGACAAGAAAAAAAAGTGGTTAACTTTTAGAGAAAGTACGATTGTTTATACCAAATCAAAGATAACGCGCAACTCTTTTTGTTATGTAAATTTTAGTGGTTCGGTGGTTTTAGCGGGTAAAAATCCGAAGCTCGACGACAAATTTCAGGGATTATTTCCCGATAAAAGCAAATGTATCGACGGAACAATACAAATGATTGGTGCCAAGAAAATCATTCAAACGGTTAAACGCGTTGAGAAAAAGATAAAAAACTCCAAACGGGTGGATGAGGCTACTAAGGAAAAATACAATCCAATAAAAATGATGGATAGTTTAGCATCGAATACCTTGCGTGCAAAACAAAATTTAAAGGTCTTTACCAAAGACAATACGATAACGGTAGAAATTAAAGATTCGGGGGTAGAAGACGGTGATCGTATTAACCTATATATTAATGGTAAAGTGATTTTGTCTGATTACACGGTTAAAATTGCGCCCAAAGTGGTAAAAATAACCTTGGATCAAGCAGAAACCGATATTACTATTGAGGCGTTAAACGAAGGGGAGTCTGCACCCAATACAGCCGATGTAATTTTGAGGGATTCGCAAAATGAGATCAAAACAATTTCCAAATTGAAAAAAGGCAATAGCACAATCGTTACTATAATTAAAGAATAGTAGTTTTTAAAACTTGTTAACAATGTTGATAAAATTGTTAATAACTATATGCTTTTGGTTGATAACTTAAGGAATTATTCAGTTTAACTTTGTGCCATAACTTTTTAAACAAAATAGAACATGAAAAAAATTATTCTTACAGTAGCTGCAGTATTCGCTTTTGGTGCTGTTAATGCTCAAGATTTGAAATCTAAAAAAGGTGAAAATTATTTACCTGTATCTGGTGACTGGGCAATTGGTTTCAACGCTAATGGCTTATTTAACTATGTAGGTAATGCTTTCAACAGTTCAGCAAATTCTGCTCCTTCTGTAACTTATCAAAATGCTGGTACATTTGTTGGTAAAAGATTTACATCTGACAAAAGCGCTCAACGTGTAATTGCTAACCTTGCATTTGGTAGTGGTTCTACTGAAGATGCTGCAGGTACTAAAGTTGCTACTTCTGGTTTTGACTTAAACGTAGGTTTAGGAAAAGAGTGGAGAAGAGGTTCTACACGATTACAAGGTTTCTATGGAGCTGACGTGTTTTTAAGTGTAAACTCTAATTCAGTTAAAACAACTAACACTGGTTATGAAAAACTTGTAAAATCTGGTTTAGGTTTTGGTGTTGGTGCTCAAGGATTTATCGGTGCAGAATACTTTTTGTTCCCTAAAATTTCTATCGGTGCTCAATATACTTATGGTTTAAACATTGATGTAAATGGTGCTTCAACTACAACTGAAACTGGTCAGCCAGAAGTTAAAGGTGGAAAATCATCAGGTTTCAATTTAGGTGGTGTAGGTGTTTCTTCAATCAACATGACATTACACTTCTAATCAATAAACGATTAAAAAATAGAAAACACCCAATGCAAATTGGGTGTTTTTTTTATTTATAAATTTTATTTTTTACGATTCAGTTGGAAATAAATAATTATAATACCTTAATTAAAACCCAATTCATTTGTAATTTTAGAAAATTATATCCGAAAGTCGCGATAACCTCGCGACTTTTTTTTATTTTTAAACATGGCAAATTGGGCAACATACCTTAAAGGGTACCAGCATTATCTTAAACTGGAGCGGGGTTTATCTGCCAATACCATTGCCAATTATACGTTTGATATAGAACGGCTAATGGCCTTTTTAAATGAGCATGGTCTATCTGTCTCTCCTGTTCAAATTTCAGCGCTACAGGTACAAGAATTTATTTATCATTTGGCCAAGGAGGTCAACCCACGTTCACAAGCCCGAATCATTAGTGGACTTAAATCGTTTTTTTCCTATCTGATTTTTGAAGATATGCGCAATGATTCCCCTATGGAATTGATAGAAACCCCAAAAATCGGACGCAAATTACCCGATACCTTAAGCGTAGAAGAAATCGATCAATTGATTGCTACTATCGATTTATCAAAACCCGAAGGCGAACGCAATAGAGCCCTTTTAGAAGTGTTGTATGGTTGTGGATTGCGTGTATCTGAATTAATCACGCTAAAAATCTCCGATTTGTTTAGCGATGAAGGATTTATTAAAGTAACCGGTAAAGGAAATAAACAACGTTTTGTGCCCATTGCGGCGTATACGTTACACTACATTGATTTATACCGTTCTACGATTAGAGTTCACCAAACAATCCAAAAGGGATGGGAAGACACCTTATTTCTTAACCGTAGAGGAAAGGGATTAACCCGTGCTATGGTTTTTACTATTATTAAGGACTTAGCCGTGAAAGTTAATTTACAAAAAGCGATAAGTCCCCACACGTTCCGACATTCATTTGCAACCCATTTGCTCGAAAATGGTGCCGATCTTCGTGCAATTCAAATGATGCTTGGTCATGAATCCATAACCACCACCGAAGTTTATGTGCATTTGGATCGCCGTCATCTAACCCAAATCGTGCACGAATTTCATCCACGTCAAAAATAAATGTAATAAAAAGATTACAAAAATAGCAAAATACACCTAAAAAAGTGTAATTTATCGGTAAAAGAGTACCATATATCGATTTTATTAGTAGGTTTGAAACGTTGATTTTAACACTAACGTTAAAAAAAATGGCCCCAAGCCTCAAATTAAAAACGAATGAAAACAAACTTAGCCACAAAAACACTTGAATTTCAGGAGAATTACAGCTATCATAAGCGTATTCTTAATTTGATTCCCGATTTAGTTTTTCAGATTACCGTCAATTCAAGCACGGATTTTTATTTCTCCTATTTGAACAAAAGCATTATTTCATTTTTTGAAGTCAATCAATTTGAATTGAATTGCAATCCGTTGGTAGTCATTAAAAGTCGGATTCACCCCGATGACCGCGAAGATTTTTTTAATTCTATATTTCTTGCTAAAGATTGTAATGATCATTGGCATCATGAATTTCGTGTAGTATTAGCCAATAAAGGACTGCTTTGGTTTAGAGCGGTTGCTACAATCGACACCGATGAAAATGGAAGTTCGGTTTTTATAGGTAGTTTAACCGACATTACCGATATTAAGTTACGCGAAATCAAGATTATTGAGTCGGAAGCCCGTTATCAATTTGCACTTGAAGCATCGCACAATGGGGTGTGGGATTACAATTTTAAAACCGATAAGGTATATTTTTCAAAAGAAGCATTAGTGCTATTAAAGTTTGATGCAACCGATCACTTTGAAACCAATTCCCAATGGGATGCGCGTGTTCATCCCGAAGATTTTGCACAGTATCAAGAAGCGTTACAGCAGCATATTGATGGCCACACGCCCTATTATGAAAACGTAAAGCGCGTACTGACAAAAGATGGGGAATACCGGTGGATTCGCAGTAAAGGTGAAATCATTGAGCGCGATGAAGCAGGAGCGCCTATTCGAATCATTGGAGTACATTCAGATGTTACCCAGGAAAAGGAAAAGGAGAAAGCGATGCAACACCAAATGGAAATCATCTCTAAACAAAATAACCGTTTGTTGAATTTTGCGCATATTGTTTCGCATAATCTGCGTTCACATACCGGGAATTTTAAAATGCTGATTAACATCATTGATGAAACGCAGGATCAAGCTCAAAAAGACGAATGTTTTGGATTTTTAAAAGCTACTTCCAATGCACTGTCTGAAACAATTGATCACTTAAAAGAGCTTGTCGATATTCAAAGTACAATCATACATAAAAAAGAAAATTTGAATTTAAATGAATTTTTAAATCAAACATTTGAAGTTTTAAGTAATGAAATTAAAGAACATAAAGTAAATATTGTAAATTTGATAGACCGAAAAGAAACGGTACAGTTTAATCCGGCGTATTTGGAAAGTTTGTTTTTAAACTTTACGACCAACGCAATTAAGTATTCCCATCCCGATAGAACACCAGAAATTAGGTATTCCTTTGTTAAAGAAAAGGGAAAATTGATGTTGGTGATTCAGGATAACGGACTCGGAATCAATTTAAATAAACACGGAGAAAAACTTTTTGGTATGTATAAAACTTTTCATCAGCATCCCAATGCACGTGGTATTGGTTTGTTTATGACCAAAAGTCAGATCGAATCGATGGGAGGAACGATCGAAGTGGAAAGTCAAGTTAATGTAGGTACAACATTCAAAATAAACTTTAGCAATGAAATTCAATAATATTTTTGTTGTAGACGATGATTTAGTGTATCACTTTGTGATCAAAAAATTATTTAGTAAATGTAATGTTAATGCACAAACCAAGTTCTTTTTCAACGGTTTGGAAGCGATTGACGGTTTAAAGCATGTGTTGAAAACCGAAAATGAGCCCGATTTAATTCTGCTCGATATCAACATGCCGGTATATGATGGATGGCAATTTTTGGATGAATTTCGCAAACTAAAAGGTACGATGAATAAAGATATCACGGTATACTTAGTGAGTTCATCCAACGACTCTACCGACATTAATAAGTCTAAAGAATACAAAGAAGAAGTAAAAGATTATTATTTTAAACCGATTACCACCAAAGACTTTGAAGAAATGCTGACCGTGGCATCGTAAATTCAGTACTATAGATAGTTAAGGTTATAAAAAAAGGGGACAATAGGTCCCCTTTTTTGTGTTTATAAAGAAACGTTACTTCGCAATATTTACTGCACGCGTTTCACGAATTACCGTAATTTTTACTTGTCCTGGATAGGTCATCTCCGTTTGAATTTTATGAGAGATTTCGAAAGACAATTTCGCTGCCATATCATCGGTAACTTTTTCACTTTCTACAATCACGCGCAATTCACGACCGGCTTGAATAGCATAGGCATTTTTAACGCCGTTAAACCCGAAGGCAATTGCTTCCAAATCTTTCAATCGTTGGATATACGAGTCCAAAACTTGTCGTCGCGCTCCAGGGCGTGCTCCAGATATCGCGTCACAAACTTGAATGATAGGTGAAATTAAATACTTCATTTCAATCTCATCGTGGTGCGCTCCAATAGCGTTGCAAACCTCTTCTTTTTCCCCATATTTTTCGGCCCACTGCATCCCTAACAAAGCGTGTGGTAAATCACTTTCAGCGTCGGGCACTTTACCGATATCGTGAAGTAAACCTGCGCGTTTGGCCAATTTAACGTTGAGTCCTAATTCAGCCGCCATGATACCACATAATTTTGCTACTTCACGCGAGTGTTGCAATAAGTTTTGACCATACGACGAACGGTATTTCATTCGGCCAACTGTTTTAATCAATTCAGGATGCAATCCATGAATTCCTAAATCGATTACGGTACGTTTACCCACTTCGATGATTTCATCCTCAATTTGTTTGGTCGTTTTTGCTACTACTTCTTCAATACGCGCTGGGTGAATACGTCCGTCGGTTACCAATTTGTGTAATGATAAACGCGCAATTTCACGTCGTACAGGATCGAAGCAAGATAAAATGATGGCTTCAGGGGTATCGTCAACAATAATTTCAACGCCTGTTGCAGCTTCTAATGCTCTAATATTTCTACCCTCACGACCAATGATGCGTCCTTTCACATCATCCGATTCAATGTTGAAAACCGAAACACAGTTTTCAACCGCTTCTTCCGTTCCAACCCGTTGAATAGTACTAATGATTACTTTTTTGGCTTCTTGTTGGGCCGTTAATTTTGCCTCTTCAATGGTTTCTTGAATATGAGCCATTGCTTTCGTTTTGGCTTCTGCTTTTAGGCTTTCGACCAATTGTTCTTTGGCTTCATCGGCAGATAAGCCAGAAATAACTTCCAACTGCTCTACCTGACTCTTGTGCATTTTTTCTACTTCTTGGTACTTTTTGTCCAAGATTTCAATTTTAGTTTCATACTCTTTGGCCTTTGATTCAAAGTCATCGTTTACTTTTTTTGTCTTTGCCAATTCACTCGAAACTTGCGATTCTTTATCACGAATACGTTTTTCAACTTCAGCCATACGTTTGTCTTTGGCTAAAATTTCTTTTTCGTGTTCTGCTTTCAATTCAAGAAACTTTTCTTTTGCTTGTAACAACTTATCTTTCTTGATGTTTTCTGCCTCTTGTGAAGCGTCTTTTAAAATTGAGGCCGCTTCTTTCTTAGCGCTTTTAATTAGGGTTGAGACATTGCTTTTCTCGAGCATTTTGGCAATACCAAATCCCCCTGCAAGTCCGACCACTAAGCCAATTATAATTTCTACTATACTCATGTTTAATAAAAGGTTTTATATAAAAAAAGCCCACATTAATTGCTTGTATAAACTCGTGATGACAAGTTTTGAGCTAGCTCGCTGTTCTGGCTTCCCGACGAACGGGCATGCTATAGTAGCGACGATTTGCTCATTTTAATTTGTTAGTGTTGAGTTTACCAAAAATGAACTAATGTAGGCAGTGTCTTTTGTGCTTTATTTAAGAACGTTTTTTCTATGATTTATTGAGATATTTTTCCAAGGCATTATTCAATTGTGCTAAACGATCTATGGAATCGGTGTCTAAAACAGCTACTTCTGTTTTTTTCTGTTCCAATTGAGAAGCAAACTGCAAGGCACACATCGCTAAAACATCCTGTTTATCACGAACGGCATAGTTTTCTTCAAACTGTTTAATCATTGCATCGATTTTTTTTGCGGCGCTTCGCAAACTTTCCTCTTGGTTCATCTCCACGGTTAGCGGATAGACACGATCGGCAATCGAAATTTTGATTTTCAGTTTATCGTTCATATTTAATCAGCCAATTGGGCAATACAATAATCGATTTCTCGAATAAGTGCATTGATCTTAAGCTTGGTATCTCGTTTAAATTCGTCACTGCCCAGTAACGCATTGGTCATTTTAAGTGCTTCAAAATCTTTAATCACTGTTTCCATAGCGGTTTTGTGTTGTTGGATTTCTTCAACAGAAAGCTGCAGCTGTTGCTGTAATGCGCGGTTTTTATGTTCTAAATCGTCAATTGTAGCAAACAATTTTTGAACTTTTTTTTCCAGCGCATCAATGATTTCTGTGATTTCACTCATACGTGACGTGTTTCGTTACTTTATCTTACAAATTTATAATTCTACCACTATTAAACCAATAAAAACTATAAAAAATAATTTTTATTTTATCCACTTTAGGTAATGTTTTGCGATTCAGGAATTTGGAAATTTGTAGTCGCATTCGTTTTTAACTCCAATTTCCTTTTATTATCTTAGCCAAAATTGTTGATTCTATGCGCTGGATACTAATTTTTTATTTTTCAATGACTACGCTTTTTAGTCAAAATTATCCCCAAGATTATTTTCAGGCA
Source organism: Flavobacterium sp. (assembly GCF_027484945.1). Lineage (GTDB taxonomy): Bacteria > Bacteroidota > Bacteroidia > Flavobacteriales > Flavobacteriaceae > Flavobacterium. Next base: position 4,715 of record NZ_JAIXRZ010000038.1, on the reverse strand, counting down.
CCACTTGATATTCCGCTCCAATTATCTGGAAATTTTGGCGAATTGCGTCCCAATCATTTTCATGCTGGGTTTGATTTTAAAACGCAACAACGCGAAGGACTCAAGGTCTATGCAGCTGCAGCAGGGTATGTATCGCGTATTAAAATTGCTACCAACGGTTATGGGAAAGCAATCTACATATCTCATCCTAATGGTTATACTACCGTTTATGGCCATTTGCAAAAAGCGGTTGGCGCAATAGAAGCAAAAATTCAAGCTTTGCAATATGCCGAACAATCGTTTGCAGTGGAGGCCTATTTTAAGCCAGGAGAATTACCTGTAGAAAAAGGGGAATGTATTGCTATTTCTGGAAATACAGGGGGTTCTGATGGTCCACATTTGCATTTTGAGTTTCGGGATTCGCAAACGGAAAAAATTATCAATCCCCTGTATTTTGGTTTGCAAATTAAGGATACTAAAGCACCCACCATTACCAATTTAATGGTTTATCCAATAGGAACCAATTCCGTTGTAAATGAATCTAAACGTCCTGTTTTGTTGAGTTTGTCTTTACAAGCAGATGGTACGTATTTGGCTCAGAAAGTAAAAGCCATGGGGACTATTGGCTTTGCGATTAATGCCTATGATCGCGATGATGTTTCGTTTAATAATAACGGTACGTATTTTACCCAATTAAGTCATAATGGGAATCCAATTTTTGAAGTGATTTTTGACCAAATGCCTTTTGATGAGGCGCGCTATGTAAATGCCTTTATTGACTACGAACGCTATAAAAAATCGCACCAACGTTTTCAAAAATTGTTTTTTAATAATCCATACGCTTGGTCCAATATGCGCAATGTGACTAAGGGTGGTAAAATAGAAGTTACGCCCAATTTTACTGCAATTTCTCGAATCGATGTGGTTGATTTTAATGGAAACAAGACGCGAATTGATATTCCGATTGAATATGCAAATACACCTGCAAAAATTGATGATGGTGTCGTAAAAACTCCGTATTTAATAAAATGCTCTACAGATGCGGTATTGGAGAAAGAAAATGTATCGGTGTATTTTCCAGCTCAGACTTTTTATGAGGATTTTTATTTACAGTTTGAGGTCAAAAATGGCGAACTTCAACTCCATCACGATCTAGTACCAGCACATATTCCATTTACGGTAACCTTTCAAGCAGATTCAATTCCTACAGCTTTGCTTTCTAAAACCTATATTGCAACAGTTAACGGATCTAAATTAACTTACAATACAACAAAACGTGAGGATTCTACGTTGAGTCTTCGCACTAGAACGTTGGGCAAATTTAAACTGGCGACGGATGTTTTACCGCCAAAAGTAGTGTGGTATAAGCCCGCTAAAAATAAAGATTGGAGCGCTTCCAACAGTTTGAACATAACCCTATTAGACGAACAATCGGGGGTAGCTAAAGTCAACGGATACCTCAATAATCAATGGGTTTTGTTTGAATATGAACCCAAACTAAATCGGATTACTCATGTGTTTGAGGACCGATTTTTATTGGATGGCACGAATAATTTGAAAATTGAAGTCATCGACAATGTCGGAAATTCAACTATATTTGAATCATCATTTAACCGAACTAAGAAAAAATAACTGTTTTGACGTTATCAAAATTATATCACACACTGCTGTTTACCCTTGTAACTTCCGTCTTATTTGCCCAAACTGGAAAAATTACGGGTGTTGTTTTGGATGAAAAGAACCAACCGATTGAGGGAGCAAATATCACTTTTGAATCCAAAACCGTGACGACTGATAATACCGGTTTTTATGTGATTGAAGTACCTGCCAATCAAAGGGTTTTGCTTGTTTTTAATCATGTTGCCTTTAAGAAAATTACCGCTCCATTTGAAGTAAAACCCAAGGAAGTACTCGAATTCAATCCGGTTATGGACAGTGAAAACGAACAATTGGAAGGTGTTGTTATTACTGGAATTCGTCCTCGTGCGCGCGGAATTTTGAGTGTAACACCCGAGGTTGTTCGTAAAATCCCTGGATTAAATGGAGGCGTTGAAAATGTATTAAAAATAGTAGGCGCCAGCTCCAACAGTGATATGAGTTCGCAATATTCGGTGCGTGGTGGAAATTATGATGAAAATTTAGTCTATGTCAACGAAATCGAAGTGTACCGCCCTTTTTTAATTCGATCGGGTCAACAAGAAGGGTTGAGTTTTGTGAATAGTGATTTGATTCAGAAAATTGATTTTTATGCCGGTGGTTTTGAAGCCCGATTTGGTGATAAAATGTCCTCTGTTTTGGATATTACCTATCAAAAACCTAAAGAATTTGGTGCCTCTATGGATGCTAGTTTTTTGGGAGGTGCTGTGTCTGCTAAAGGAATTTCTAAGGATAAAATGTGGAGTGCTATTGGTGGGTTGCGCTACCGAGATAATTCCTTGCTGGTCAATAGTCAGGAAACCCAAACCAACTTTCGTCCCCGTTTTTGGGATGGGCAGTTCAATCTAAATTATACGCCTTCTGAATTTTGGAATTTTAGTTTTTTAGGAAATGCTTCTTCCAATCGGTACAATTACCAGCCGTTAACGCGACAAACGAATTTCGGTACTTTAGACGAACCCATTGCATTGCAAGTGTTTTATGAAGGACAGGAAGACGACCGTTATCAAACCTTGTTTGGCGCATTTAAGTCAACGTTTACCCCAAACGACAATAACAATTATCGATTTATTGCTTCGGCTTATCATACCCAAGAACAAGAATATTTTGATATAGATGCTTCTTATTTTCTAGGTGAAGTTGATGCCAATATTGGTTCAGAGACCTTTGGAAATGTGACGTTTAACCGTGCAATTGGTTCGCAATTAAATCATGCGCGCAACAATTTGGATGCTTTAATTTTTAATGCTGAGGTCAAGGGGTCAAACAATCAAACCGGCAAACACCGTTTTGAGTGGGGGTTAAAATATACCCATGAAAACATTCGCGATCGAATTGTAGAGTGGGAAGTTATTGATTCGGCTGGATTTTCAATCAATCCACCGGTTATTGATATACCTGTAGATCAGCCGTATAACCCGTATGTCGGTCCATTAGTGCCGTTTCAAAATGTGCGGGAAACCAACTTTATATCGATTGACCGTATTTCTGGTTTTGCACAATGGAATACGAGTCGCCGAATGCGCAAAGGAACCTTGTATGCCAATGCTGGTATGCGATGGCACAGTTGGATGGTTTCTGGTCGCAGTGTAGCGTCAAATAGGCAAACCGTATTTAGTCCGAGACTTCAACTGGCGTATAAGTTGGACAACAAGGATATGCTATTTCGTTTGGCTACCGGATATTATTACCAACCGCCCTTTTACCGTGAATTGCGGGATCAACTTGGAGTCGTAAATCCAGATGTAAAAGCACAACAATCGCTACATTTTGTATTGGCAAACGATTATGGATTTTCGATGTGGAAACGTCCGTTTCGTTTGGTTACGGAATTGTATTATAAAGACATGCAAGACGTAAATACCTATACTTTGGAAAATGTCCGTATCCGCTATCGTGCGAATAATGATGCTGTTGCGTATACGTATGGTATGGATGTGCGTTTGCATGGAGAATTTGTAAAAGGAACAGAGTCTTGGTTTACGTTTGGTTATATGAAAGCGGAGGAAAACCAAAACAACCGAGGTTATATTGCTCGTCCAACCGATCAACGGTTAAAATTTGGAATTTTATTTCAAGACTATATGCCGAATATTCCTAATTTGAAAATTTACATGAATATCGTCTACAATACAGGTTTGCCGGGCGGATCTCCTTCTTATGCAGATGCCTATACCTATCAAACCCGTTTACGGGATTATCGTAGAGCTGATGTTGGCTTTTTTTATGTATTTACTGAGAAAAATGGACAACGACCTGATGGGCACTGGTTGAAGAAGTTTAAGGATTTGTCTTTGGGTGTTGAGATATTCAATATGTTTAACAATCAAAACGCGATTACCAATACATGGGTGCGGGATGCCTATACCAAAAATCAATTCGGAATCCCAAATTATATGACCACCCGTGTTTTTAATATGCGTTTATCAATTCGTTTATAAAAGCTCAATTATGAAAGTTACAAAATGGAGTTTATTAGGTTTATGCACTTTGTTTTTATGGAGTTGTAAAGAAGAAGCACCTCAGCCGAAGGTGATTTATGATACGACCAATACCTCACCAAAAGAGGTTAGTGTAGATACTTCTTCGTATAGGATTGCCGATTTACCAATTCAATTTGAAGGAACCGATGTTTTGCTTTTTCCAGTTGGCGCGTTAACCTATATGAAAGACCGTTCTAATTATGGAAAATATAGCGGCGAGAGCGGAATTAATTACACCATTTCCAATGTTGATCAGTTTGAGATTGCAGGAAATTTGACCAATGTAAAGTTTCAAATTCCTGGAAAAGACACCTTAATTGCTCTAACAAATAAACCAATTCATATTGAGCGACTGCATTATTTAAATGGGGTAGCGGCACGAATTAAGAAGCAATACGTGGTTTATAAAGTACAAGATTTAGATACCAACAAAGACGGTAAATGCAATGAAAACGACATCAATAGTCTCTATGTAAGCAGACTGGACGGTTCCGAATTTCAAAAATTATCATCCGATTACCATGAGTTGATCGATTGGAATCTCCATTTCTTCACTATCTCCTAACCTCAATTGAATCAGCGCCATGATGGAATAAT
>NZ_JAIXRZ010000057.1 GCF_027484945.1 Flavobacterium sp. | reverse complement strand
CATGATACGTGTCGCCTCTATCTAGATCAAAAACAATGGGACCTGTTGTTTAGACCAAAACTAAACTAATCCAAAAAATCTCGAGCTGGATTCCTTGATTTCAAAAAATAAAACGGTATTTTTAGTATGTATTTTTTGAATTTACTGACTTCAAGAATCAATTAACGCCTTTTTTATATGGAATCAATCGAAAATCAACCGAAAAAAAACAAAATCGGATTTTTAATTTTGGGTATTCTTATTGCAATTGCCCTTCTCGTTATTTATTGGTTAAATCAGTCGTTGAAGGAGGATGCTAAAGGAATTGCTGCTCTACAATCAAACGTTGCCCAACTTCAACAAGAATTGAAATCAATTAAAACCAAAAAGCGACAAGTTGAAATCAATAGGGATTCGTTGCAAAAAAACTTGGACTATTTATGGCAATATAAAACCTTGGTGCAATCTTCAAAAGTTCGTGATCAAGTAGGGGATAATTTTAATTTTCAACCGGGTGATCGGGTTCGTTTAAAATCTGATTCAAGTATTGTGGTGATAACCGATTTAATGGTAGGAGGTAACCGGTATAATTATTATGTCAAGTTTTTGGTTAAAAACAGTAAAGGTGCTTCGGCAGAAGTTTCTCCTTTGGAACTAGAAACCGTAAAATAAAAGATTTTATCTATTTGCCAATCTAATGATTGAAGTTGTCTTAATGCTACAAGTGAACGATTTTCTTACACTAAAGTAGATAACGTAGTAGCATTATTTATTGAGCAACCAATGCTACTAAAAATTAGTGGTAACCGCATCTAGTGAAAGAGGTTTTTTCAAATACCCACGAACAAATGGGTTGCTTTTAGACCGACTAATATCGTTTGAATTGGTTGAAGAACTCAGGATAAAAATATCGATATCGTAGTTCAAATTTGTTTTGAGTTGTTCAAACTCTTTTAAAAAACCCCATCCATCAAGAACGGGCATATTCAAATCCAAAAGCACTAAAACCGAATCCGATTCATTAAACGAATTATTATAATCAACTAGTTTTTGAAGTGCTAATTTGCCATTGTAGACCGTTTCAATAGTGGAGTTGATTCCCGCTTGTTTCAAAATTTTTTTATGCAAAAAATCAATGATAACATCGTCATCTACTAAAAGTATATGTTTTCGTTCTTTACGCATTTTGAATGTTTTTTGAAATGGAAAAATAAAACGTACTTCCTTTATTAATGGTCGAATTAACCCAAATATCTCCTTGATGAATAGTTGCAATCTTTTTACAGTGTGCCAATCCAATTCCATTCCCTTCAAAGTCGGTAGGGTTGTGTAATCGTTTGAAAATTAAAAAAATCTCTTCATATTTATTTTCTTCAATCCCAATGCCGTTATCACTTATTTTAAAAACCCAATGAGTCGATTGGTCTTCGTAGGAAATTGAAACGACCGGTACTACCGTTTCGGATGTGTATTTTATGGCATTACTAATAATGTTTTGAAACAACATACGCATAAAAGTAGGGTAGCAATTGATATTGGGTAATTCACTCGTACTAATTACTGCACTGTATTTCTTTATTTTTGACGATAAATCAACTTGAATTTCTTCAACCAGTTGGTTTAAATCAATACTTTTCAGTTCTTCTCTATTATCAATACGACTGTATTCCATTAACGCATTAATCAAAGTTCGCATACGCAATGCCGATTTGTTAATAAAATCCAAGCAAAGTTGCCCTTCTTCATTTAATGCGCTTTTATGGTATTCTTTCAACAAATCCGAATAACCAATAATTGAAATTAAAGGTTCCTGTAAATCATGAGAAGCAATGTAAGCAAACCGCTCAAGTTCTTTGTTTTTTTCAGTTAAAATTGCGTTTTGCTGATTTAATAAGTTTTGTGACTCTTTTAATTCGGTAACATCAATTCCATATCCAATCATACTGTTTAATTCGCCATCAACATAGACGGGGTAAAACCGTCGATAAATGTAAACCGTTTTATCATTTCTTTTAATTTCGTCGACCCAATCCACCTGTTTCTTGGTAGATTTTGCCAAATTAAAATACCCTCTTCGTTCTTCAGCCAGGGTAGTGTCTAAATCTTTGAGCGCACAATAGTCAAAATCATTTTTGTTGATTAACCACTTTCGAAGTGCATCATTTTCTACCCCTCGTTTATTAATGAATTTATAATTATGATTTTCATCAAACACTGCAATATCAGCAGGGATGTTATCGAGTACTAAATTGTTGAACTTTCCTTTTTTTACTATTTCTGCTTCTATTTTTTTATTTTCCGAGATATTTTTGATTACGCCATTCAATATAAATTTCCCTTCCAAATTGATGACATTGGCTGTGATTTCAAACCAAAACATCTCCTTATTCACTTCAAACCTTCCGATATAACTAAAATTTGAATCCTCATTAGAAACACGGTTGATTTTATCTAAAAATAACTGAAAATCTTCAGGATTGAAATAAACAAATTCCAACCAATTTTTATTGTGGGTTGGAATAGTAATGGGGAAAATAGTTGAAAAGGATTCACTCAAGTAGGTAAAATAATTCGTATTAAAACTTTCAACCACAAATTCAAAAATCGCAACCGGTAAATTGCGATAAAAAATATTTAGCTCATATTCTTTTTTCTGAATTTCCTCCTCTTGTTTTTTATTTTCTGTAATATCATTTACAATCAGTAAATAATTTGAATCCGAATAAATGTCGCGATGGGAAATGGTAACTGAAAAAGACTTTAATTGGCCAGCAACATTAATCTCTGAGGTAAACTGTATTTCATGATGTGCTGCAATTATTTTTCTTTCGATCTCCCAATTGGATTTTGATTTAAATTTTTCAAATATATTCCAGATGAAAACTCTTTTATTGGCTTCTTCAAGTGCAAAATAATTACGTGATGTTTTATTGGCATAAATTAATTTTCCAGTAGTATTAAATACAAAGACACCTTCTTTAATTGTATCCAAAAATTGATTGTAAATATTAAATTGATGTTCAAGCATACGGAGTCGCTTTGAACTTGAATCAATTGGAATAATAGTAGTTACTTGGATATAAAGAATGTTTAAATTAGAAGCATCATTTGGTTGATGTAGCTTTAGAGTAAGGTTGAATCTTTCAATACCATTTGAATAGATGAAATTGTCTACCGTTCTTTCCTGCTGGAGAGCAATTGGGTCTTCGAGATAAAGAATATCGGCAATATTTTGATTGAATAGTTGATCAATTTCGTTACTAAAAAAATCGAGCCCAGCTGGATTAACATGACTTATATTAAATTTGGTATCCAATACCAAAGCGGGAATTGGGACCGAATCGATTAATTTTAGTATTTGATCTGTATCTTTCATTCAATAAAGATTAGTCTATCAATATCGATTACAAAATTCAAGCATTAATTTAAAATAAAGTGTAAACAATCGTTAATATTGATGTTTAAATATACAATTATATTTTCAAATCATTTGTGTTTACTAGAATGTTTTATATAAATTGGCCATAGATTTTTTTCAAATTTGTTTTTTAATACAACAATGAATATAAATACGTATCACTATAAAATACTACTATTAGGAATTCTATTTGGATTTCTGCTCACGTCATGTAATAGTGTAAATTACCGTTTTTCAAATGAAAAATACTTGAGAATGAATGCACTAAATACACAAGCGCTAAAAATGTATGAGGGGATACATGATACGGTATTTGTGCGTTTGAAAAATAATGAGGGTCAATTTCTGTTGGATATGAAGTATGCAACTGCTGAAAATTTCCTTAAAACACCAGTTTATGACTGTTCAGAATGTTATTTGCGGATGAAAACCATTCGAAATCTCATTGAAGCAAATAATGAGTTTTTACAATTGGGCTATCGTATCAAATTATTCGATTGTTACCGTCCTTTGGATATTCAAAAGAAAATGTGGCAAATAATGCCCAATGCCGACTATGTGGCTGACCCACAAAAGGGTTCGATTCATAATCGTGGAGGGGCTGTGGATCTCACATTGGTAGATCTAAATGGAGTCGAACTCGATATGGGAACACCATTTGATCATTTTGGACCCGAAGCAGCCCATGCCTATAAAAAGTTGCCTAAAAAAGTTCGTGCCAATCGCGCGCTTTTAAAAGAAATTATGTTACGTCATAATTTTAAGTCGTTTAAATCCGAATGGTGGCATTATAACGTATTTGAATCCAATAAAGATCCTTTAGCTAATTTTAAGTGGATTTGTAACTAAACTTTTTTGGTGAAAAGGATTACTTTTCGTTGATCGTTCAGTGTAACAAAGAATAAATAATCATCCCCACCATCTTTTAATTTTGCCTTTTTACGAATTGTTTCAACGGTTTCTGGAAAATTTCGAGTAGCAATATTGTACTTTCTGCCACTGATTTCCTTCAGTGTTTCTTTTGAATAATCGGCTTGTGCCACAATTTTAAAGCGTCTACCCGGAAATTCAATACATGCATTTGAGGTATATAAATGGGTGTGCGGATGCAATTTCGTTAATTGTTTTTCATCGGCTAAGTGGTCCTGACCACCCGACTTTAGTAAGGCAGCATTGGGCTCATAAAGATAGGCCTGAGGAAGCGAAAGTTGAATGCTTGGGTTGCTACCTCTGGTGTAAGAATAATGATGTTTATCTTCTAGTGAATGGATTGCAACTGCATGGATAGTAATCGGCCCCGTCCAGCCATTTTCTAAAATAAACAATAACTCTTTTACTTCATTATTAACAGCAACCACAACTACATTTTTAACAAATTCAAGCTCGCGTAAAGCGGCAGTAATGTCTAATAATGGAGCTGTTTTTATAAGGATATGATGGGTAAAGTTCCAATAGTCTGCCAAAAAATAAGGAATATTGGGTTCGCAATCGGCCAATAAAAAAACTTTCCCCTTTGTTTCGTTTCTTCGGGAGGGATCAATATAAAGCCAGTCTATATGTTGATTGTTTTTTTGAAGCCATTCCAATCCATCGCTAGTAATACATGTAATATTTTCTTTTTTGAGTTGATTGAAATTGTGTTGGGCAATTGCGGATAATTCCGGGTTATGCTCGCAGTGTACAACACGATTCATTGTATGTGAAAAATAATAGCTATCAACACCCAAACCACCAGTTAAGTCTACCAAGGTTTCGCCTTCAACCCATTGGCTTTTGAAAGCAGCCGTTAGTTCTGAGGAGGTTTGTTCGATTGATATTTTTGGTGGATATATTATATTTTTAGTTCCAAACCAAGTTGGAAGTTTCTTTTCCGATTTGGATTTTGCTTCAATTTGATTTAACAGATACTTGTAATCGATGTCGGGAAAGGGATTTTTCTTAAAAGCAATTTCATTAATTGATTGCTTTAAATTAACGTTTATAAAATTCTGAACATCAATATTTAAAATTTTATCAAACGACATTTTATAGTTTTTTGGTGAAAAGTTGAATCCAGATCGTATTTGGAAAAAATTCTTTAGCAATTACCTTTAAGATGGTAAAAGTTGGCACAGCGATAATCATACCGGGAATTCCAAATAGTATGCCTGCAATTAAAACAACCAAAAATATTTCTAAAGGATGCGATTTCACACTTTTTGAAAAAATTAAAGGCGAAGTAATATTGTTGTCAATAAGTTGAACCACAGTAAATCCAATTAAAACATAAACCGTTGTAGGCAATGCTACTGTCGAAAAATCAGCATTAATTAATGATAACAGGGTTAAAATACCCGCAAGTCCAGTTCCAATAAGTGGACCAACGTAGGGGATAATATTTAGTAATGCACATAAAAAAGCAATGATAAACGCGTTATCGACTCCAAAGACCAAGAGTACAATAAGGTATAATATACAAACCACAAACAACTGAACAATAAGTCCAGTAAAATAGCGGCTTAACAAGTCGCGGATTTTATCTACTGAATTTAATAGTTGTTCTTCATGCGAATCGGGTATAACCTGTTTTATATAATCAATAAATTGAACTTTGTCTTTAAGTAAAAAAAAGGTAATAAAAAACACCGAAACAATTCCAATTCCAATGCTGCTAATTGTATCAATAAGCGTGTTCAAAAATTCGGTAATAGAATTGAACTTAATCTTAGTACTTAGATCGGTTTCTTTAAAAAGACGGTCAAAATCCATATTATGGCTAAGTAAATAATGGTCAAGTTGCCGGTAAAGCTCCAGGGTTCTCATTTCTATTGCACTAGCATTCAATAAAGATAATTTATTGCCTTGATCGATAATAAGAGGTACAAATAATGCGCCTAATCCTACCAATAAAAAAATAAGTAGTAGTAAAGTTGTTACTACCGCAAAAGTGGTGTTGAATTTTAACTTTCGATTAAAAAATAGCACAATGGGATTAGCAATTAAAGCAAGTATTAAAGCGACGATTAAATAAACAATAACCGCTTGTATTTGATAGATAAAATAGATCCCTAAACTTGAGAGAAGTACCACTCCAAGAGCACGTAAAATTCCGAGAGCAATTGTTTTTGAGGTAATCATAGGGTTTTGTTTAAAAGTGTAAAAATAAAAAAAACCCGACTGTTATCACAATCAGGTTTTTGTAGAATATAAATTGTTTATTAAGGTTGTGCAAAAGAATTTCTAGCGCCACCAGCCACAAACAAAGCATTAATACGCGATTTTTGACCTGTTGTAAACATGTACATACCGCGGTCGTCAGTATAGTCCATGTAATTCATAGTCATTTCTACGGGTGTTCCGGTACAAGTGCTGTAATGTGGGTAAACGGGTACGCCATAATTAGCAGCATTATGTTGTGGAGTATCAGATACCAAGTCACTGCCACATGTGGTATCGCCCCAAATGTGACGTAAATTTAACCAATGCCCAACTTCGTGAGTAGCCGTACGTCCTAGATTATAGGGTGCATTAGCTGTGCCTGATAAACCAAAGTATTTAGAATCCATTACAACACCATCGGTTGCCGAAGAGCCGCCTGGGAATTGTGCATACCCTAGAATTCCACCTCCAATAGTACATACCCACATATTTAATTTAGTTGTAGGTGCGCTAGGTGCAATTCCGCCTTGATTTGTTTTTTTCATAGCGTCACGAGTACCCCATGACGTTTTGGTAGTCGATTTACGGATCACTTGATCCAAAACAAATGTTATACCAACATTGGCTTTAACTCCAGAGAATATTGTTGGTACTAAATTAAAGTCGGTATTTGTAGCGTTAAAGTCTTTGTTTAACACATCAATTTGCGATTGGATTTGTGTTAAAGAAATATTTTCAGCCGTAGTTCTATAAAGTACATTTACTACAACTGGTATTTCTATTCGACCATTTACCAAACGGTAGGCATTTGGATTGCGTTGAACATTTTCAGTAAAATCTTCAATAGCAGAAATACGCGCCGCTAATGAAGGGTCTTCAGCCAACTGACGATTTAAAACTTCTTGCGAAGCACAAGCGCGCATACTTTTAGAATTGGATGCCTCAGGTTGCATTACATCATTGCTAGCATCATTTTGACAAGAAAAAAGAACAAAAGCCATAGCTATGCTCACTACTATTTTTTTCATAAAAACTTAGTTTGGTTAGACAACTAAATTAAGAAAATAAATTGAAATAGCTGTTAAAGAAGAATTTATTTTAAAAATCAATTATTAAATATATAATGGATAATATTTGCACCCATCTTAAGCGCTTTTTCACGAACTTCTTTTGGGTCATTATGAACATCGCTATCTTCCCAACCATCGCCTAAATCGCATTCAAAAGTATACAATACTACCAAACGATTGTTTTCGAATATTCCAAAAGCTTGAGGTCGTTTGGCATCGTGCTCATGGATTTTGGGTAAACCATTTGGGAAGGCAAAAGGGACAGAAAAGATCGGATGATTGGCAGGGATTTCAACCCAATTTTTATCGGGGAAAATACGTTTAATCTCTCTTCGTACAAACGTATCCATACCGTAATTGTCGTCGATATGCAAAAATCCTCCCGAAAGGAGGTAATTGCGTAAATTAGCAATATCTGCCGCATTAAAAACTACATTCCCATGACCAGTCATATGAATAAAGGGATAGGAAAATAAGTCCGGGCTAGATGGTTCAACCGTACTGGGTTTGGATTTAATATGAGTATTTATAGTACTGTTGCAGAATTTAATTAGATTGGGTAAGGAAGTTGGATTTGCATACCAATCGCCACCACCACTATATTTTAATAAAGCAATTTCTTGCGCATTACTCATAAATGAATAAAAAAACAGGATTCCTACAGCAATTGCTCTCATTTTTTTATAGTGTTTATTTCTTGTATTAGTGAATCGCTTTCAGTGGTTGACCAACCCATATTGGTTGACCAGCGTTTAGCTTTTTGGGCTGCCTCGAGCGCTTTACTTGGATCTTTCAACTTCAAAAATAATTTTGCAGTAAGAAGATGTTTCTCTGCATTTTCAGAAATTGCAATCGCTTTTTGCGTCCATTCAATTGCTTTTACTAACGCTGCCGGATCTTGGATGTGATTTAAATAATTGGTAGCCATATCGATTAATTGCTTCGAATCGTTGGCAAAATAGGTGTCTGCTTGTGAAAGTGTTACCTTTTGATAAGCTTTCCATTGGCGTGTATTCGCATAAATCTGGGTATCGTATTTAACGAGCAATGAATCAGTTTTTCGTAAATGAATTTTTTCAGCATACGGCCGACGTTTAAAATAATTTAAAGTATCCGACGCTTCTACATAGGCGCGCAAATTGTCTTGTACCATAAAAATAATTTTCTTTTCTACCCGTTGCGGACTTGCTGCTTTGCCAAATTCAGATTGGTGATCGATTATAAATTGAAATTCAGGAGCTTCTATTGCATTAATTCCATTAGCAATTACGCGCCAATTGAGTTCGGTAAATAAAGCATCACGGTTTTGTGTTTTTAAATAGTGCTGTGTTACGTCTGTAGCGTCAAACCCTGCTTTTCGTATAGCGGTTATCAATTTCAAGCATTTTTCAGCATTGGAGTTATCAGAATAAAATGCAGCTTTTAAAGCGTCGAATTGGTTGTCGACTTGCAAGAGTTTCATTCCTTCATCGATAAAATTTTCTTTTTTCATTTCCCCTGAAAATCCCCCAAAATACACTTCGTCATTCGACAAATAGGCAAACGTAGGGTAAGAGCGAACTTTAAAAAGTTTGGAAAATTTATTTTTAAGTTTGTTACCCGCCTCCGATTCTGCATCTACGCCAATGGTAATGTAATTTTGCGCATATGCTAGTACTACATCGGTATCTTGGAGTACCGTTGTTTTCATTTTCTTACAATGGTCACACCAATGGGCATAAAACATAACAACCAAAGGTTTCTTTTTGGCTTTAGCTTCGTTCAATGCCTCTGTATAATTGCGTTCCAAAAACAGCATATTGGCTTGGGAAAAGCCAAGGGAGGTTACTAGTAAAAGAAGTAAATATAGAATTCGTTTCATGCTATTCATTGTTAAAAACAACACTATGACATGCGACTACCGCAGCAGTTTCAGTGCGTAATCGTGTTGTACCCAAAGTTACTGGAATGAATCCTTTCGTCAAAGCAATTTCTATTTCTTTAACAGAAAAATCGCCCTCAGGTCCGACTAATAGTGTTACATCTTGATTTTTTTGTAGTTGACTTTTCAATGTTAATTTATGCGATTCATCACAATGCGCTATAAACTTTTGACCTACCTGTTCTTGACCAATGAAATTTTTATACGAAAGGGCTGGGTTGAGTTTGGGTAAATACAGTTGATTCGATTGTTTCATGGCTGCAATTAAAATTTTCTCCATGCGTTCCGCTTTAAAGACAGTTCGTTCAGAATGTTCACAGAGGATAGGTGTAATTTCATGAATACCAATTTCGGTAGCTTTTTCTAAAAACCATTCGTAACGTTCATTCATTTTTGTTGGTGCAACCGCTAAATGTAGGCGATAGGGTAAGGGTTGTTGGTGGCTTGTATCTACAATTCGCACAGTGCACTTAGTGTCGGATGCTAAGCTAATTTCTGTTGTAAATAGAAATCCTAAACCATTGGTAATATGTATCGTATCACCTTCTTTCTTTCGTAAAACTTTAATGATGTGTTTGCTTTCTTCTCGATCAAAAGTATGTGAAGTTGCATTAGGGTCTATGTCAGAAGTATAAAATAGCTGCATCTTAAAAATCAATTCGTGCCTTGGCTACTACATCAGTAGTAGAAAAGCGTTGGGTTTTGTAATGGTGGTAACCAACAATGCCAATCATTGCTGCATTGTCTGTGGTGTATTCAAACTTAGGAATAAAGGTTTTCCAGCCATATTTACTTTGTGCTTCCAATAAAGTTTGCCGTATCCCTGAATTTGCAGAGACTCCACCACCAATAGCAATTTGCCGAATCCCTGTTTCAGCAACAGCCAATTTTAATTTATCCATTAATATTGCGATGATGGTATGCTGTATTGATGCGCAAATATCGACTTTGTTATTATCAATAAATTGTGGATCAATTGCTACATTTTTTTGGATAAAATACAAAATCTGTGTTTTCAAACCCGAAAAACTAAAATTTAATCCGTCTACTTTTGGTTTGGTAAATGGAAACCGTAACGGATTTCCAGCTTTTGCAAATTGATCGATTAAAGGTCCGCCAGGATAGGGAAAGCCAAGAATTTTAGCAGTTTTATCAAAGGCTTCTCCCACTGCATCATCCGTGGTTTCTCCGATGATTTCTAAATCAAAAAAATCATTCACTTTTACAATTTGGGTATGTCCCCCTGAGATGGTAAGGGCCAAAAATGGAAATTCGGGCTGATCAAATCCCTCTTCTTTAATATAATGCGCCAGTATATGTGCGTGCATGTGATTGACCGCGATTAAGGGAATCTGCAAGGCCATCGCCAATGATTTAGCAAATGAGGTTCCTACAAGTAATGAACCCATAAGACCAGGACCCTGCGTAAAAGCAATTGCCGTAAGTTGCTCTTTTGAAACCCCAGCTTTTTGAAGCGCAACATCAACTACAGGTACAATATTTTGTTGATGAGCCCGCGAAGCTAATTCGGGTACAACTCCGCCATATTCCTCATGAATACTTTGCCGGGCTACAACATTAGACAACACCACATTATCTTGGAGCACAGCCGCAGCAGTATCATCACATGAACTTTCAATGGCAAGAATAAAAACAGGTCCTTTCTTCATTAGGCACAATTTTTGTTTAAATTTGGAGTAAACGATGTAAAACCTGTATTTTTACAATCTATACAAAAGTACATTTTTTTAATACGTATAGTGTCATCAACTACTAAATTTGAAAGCGATAAAGCCAAATATTCCTATTGCAAAGGTTAGAAAATATGCGCTACGTGTGCTTATAACCTTGTTGGTTTTGCTGATTCTTTTGGCGATTGCGCTATCGCTCCCAGTTGTACAAACGAAAATCGCACAACATTTTACCGAACAACTTAACCGGGATTATAAAGTAGATATCCATGTTGATCGTGTTGAAATTTCGATTTTTGGGGGTGTACAACTTAAAGATGTTTTAGTAAAAGACGCGACTAAAGACACCTTGATTTTTGCCAATCGAATTGTAACTTCACTTACCGATGCCCGCTCTTTGCTCAAAGGAAATTTATATTTTGGCAAAATGAAAGTTGACCATCTATTGTTGGATGTCAAAACCCTAAAAGGCGAACGGGACACCAACTTAGATAAATTTGTTGATGCTTTTGATGATGGTAAAGAATCTTCTGGGAAATTTCGAATGGTTTCTCGTGAAATTGTTTTAAAAAACAGTGTTTTTCGCCTAACCGATTTTAATAGAAAAGTACCTAAAGATGTTGATTTTACAAAAATAAACGCGGTCATTTCCAATTTTAAAATTGTGGGCCCCAATGTATATACGCACATCGATACAATGTCTTTTTTAGATCATCGCGGACTATTCGTTACCGACTTAAGCACTCAGTTCACCTACACAAAAAAGAATATTCGATTAGAAAAAACTGATTTGAAAACCAAGGAATCGCATTTTAAAGGCGATGTTGTGTTGCGTTATGATCGAAAAGATTTTGCTGATTTTAACAATAAAGTAGTTTTTGATATCCATTCCAAATTAGCCACTATTGCAACAAATGATATCCGTTATTTTTATAATGAAATTGGAACAAATAACAGTATTAATTTCTCTGGTAAATTAAAAGGAACACTCAATAATTTTACAGTAAAACGTTTGTATCTAAGGGATTTGCTCAATACACAAATTGTCGGAAATGTTACTTTTAAAAACCTTTTTGCAACCCACGGCGAAGGTGATTTTTATATGAATGGACGTTTTAAACGCATAACGTCAAATTATAAAAATTTAACTATTTTGTTACCCAATGTTTTAGGTGAAAAATTACCCACATCCCTTCGTAAGTTGGGCCAATTTCAACTTTCAGGTGATGCTATAGTTACGCCAAATTCGATCAAAGCCGATGTTACCCTACAAACCCTGTTGGGGACCTTGTCAACCGCTATGGTTATGACCAATATTGAAACAATTGACAAGGCTTCCTATTCTGGCGTATTGGTAATGAATCAGTTTGATGTGGGTTCATTTTTGGGACGATCCGACTTGGGTAAAGTTTCCTTAAATGTTGCGGTTGATGGGTGTGGTTTTATTGAAAAATATCTGGATATAAAATTTTCGGGTGGCGTTCAAAGTTTTTATTTCAAAGGGTATAATTACCAAAATATTTTAGCGGATGGTAGTTTTAAAAAGCCCATTTTTAAAGGTAAAGTCAATATTAATGACCCTAATTTATTCTTTGACTTTGAAGGAATTGTAGACTTGAGTAAAAAAGAAAATATATACGATTTTCATGCGCGTGTCGATTATGCCAATTTACGAAGTTTAAATTTTGTAAAAAATGATGTAGCCGTTTTTCGTGGGGATGTTGTGATGAAAATGACCGGTAATTCGGTAAACAACATGAAAGGCGATGTGGTGGTTTCTAATGCATCGTACATCAATCAAAAAGATCAGTATTTCTTTGATTATCTATCGTTAACCTCAAAGTTTAATGATCTTGGGGAACATGAAGTAACCGTATATTCACCCAACGAAGTAAGCGGAAAGTTACAAGGAAAATTTGAGTTGGATCAAATTGCAAGTTTGGTCGAAAATTCCTTCGGTAGTTTGTATACCAATTACAAAGCGAACAAAGTAAAATCGGGTCAATATTTAAAATTTGAATTTGAAGAATTTCACAAAATAATTGAAATTTTAAATCCTAAAGTTTCCTTTAGTGAAGATGCTCGGTTTAGTGGTATTATCCGAAGTGATGCAAATGATTTTAAAATGGACTTAAAATCCAACTATGTTGACGTTTATGATAATCGGTTGGATAACGTGGTTTTAGAGCTGGACAATAAAAATCCGCTCTACAATACGTACTTACAAATGGACAGCATAAAAACAAAGTATTATACGATACGTGATTTTTCTTTAATCAATACTACTGCAAAAGACACGCTGAATTTTCGAACGGAGTTTAAGGGTGGGGCCAATGGAACCGATTTTTACAATTTGAATTTATACCATACGATTGATGCTAACAACCAAAATGTAGTTGGGTTTGGGAAATCGGAGTTAATGTTTAAAGATTTTTTATGGATAATCAATGAAAAAGAAGATGAAAAAAACCGTATTATTTTTGATAAAAAAATACAAGATTTTCGCTTTGATGATTTGGTACTTTCCCATGAGAATCAATCCATGCAGCTCACGGGCTATTTGAGTGATAAAAGTTCGAACAAAGACTTACAACTTACTTTTCATGATGTAAATCTCAATAAAATAACTCCCGATGTTCCGCAATTTGTTTTTGATGGAAAAGTAAATGGCGTTGTTAATGTAAAGCAATTTAATTCGGTATACCAACCAACAGCTCAACTCGAAATAGAGAATTTGAATGTCAATGATAATGAATTGGGAAAATTGGATTTACAAATTAAAGGTAATGAGGATTTTTCAAAGTTTGCCATCAATTCAACTATAGAAAATCAACTCATGCGTTCTTTTTCGGCAACGGGTAATTTAAGTATTATCAATAGCGAAACCTTAGTCGATTTGGATCTCAATTTTCAACGGTTTAAC
The DNA here is from genome assembly GCF_027484945.1 of Flavobacterium sp. GTDB lineage: Bacteria > Bacteroidota > Bacteroidia > Flavobacteriales > Flavobacteriaceae > Flavobacterium. The sequence continues at coordinate 14,592 of NZ_JAIXRZ010000057.1, read as the reverse complement.
TTAGGTGTTTTGGATCATCTAGGAGGTGAAGTAATTACGAATATCAAAGGTTTTGCCTCTGGAAATGCACGAATAGATGGAAATATTAACTCGATTGATTACAACGGTCGCCTATTTGTTGATGATGCCAGTTTCAAGTTACCTTATCTAAATGTTGACTATAAAGTTGAAAATCAATCTATCGTAGATGTAACGCAAAATCGGTTCATCGTTCAACGCGTAAAATTATTTGATTCTAAATTTAATACCGAAGGTATTCTTCGAGGTTCAGTTAAACACAGTCAATTTGGAAATTGGGAGCTAGATTTAAATGTAGAGTCCGATAGAATATTGGCTTTAGACACCAAAGATAGTGAAGATGCTGCCTATTTTGGAGTTGCATTTATCAATGGTTCGGCTTCGATTAAAGGGCCAACAAATGCGTTGGTTATTGATGTAAAAGCAGCTTCGCGAAAAGGAACCGATATAAAGATCCCAATTAACGAAGCTGATGCTGTTTCTGAAAATGAATACATTCATTTTATAAATAAAGACGAGAAAGTTGGAAAAATTCCGAAAGATGTTGAGTTTATCCGCGATTACAATGGTTTGCAAATGAACTTTGAGTTTGATATCACGCGCGATGCCAATATTGAAGTGATTTTAAATCGCGAATCGGGTCACGGGATGCGCGGTACGGGAGTAGGAACACTTTTTATGAATATCAATACGTTAGGAAAATTTGAAATGACGGGTGACTTTCAAGTGTGGGATGGCTATTATAATTTTAAATACGGTGGATTAATTGATAAAAAGTTTAAAGTTAAACGCTACGGTTCTATCGTTTGGGATGGAAATCCCTATCGCGCACAATTAAATTTAGAAGCAATTTCGCAAAATATTACTGCGAATCCGGCGGTTTTAATTGAAAATGCATCGTTTAATCGAAAGATTCCCGTAGAAGTAGTTATTTCATTAAAAGGTACAGTCTTAACTCCCGAACCCGATTTTACCATAGATTTTCCTAATGTAAGTTCGGTAATTCGCTCTGAGATTGAAACCAAATTAAACGATAAAGACACACGACAAACCCAAGCGTTGTATTTGCTTTCAACGGGTGGATTCTTGAGTCCAGAAGGATTAAGTCAGTCGCAAATAACCAACAGTTTCTATGAGAAAGCAAGTTCGATTTTTGGCGATTTATTCAATGATAAAGAAGGTAAGTTTATTGTCGATGTAACCTACAGTCAAGCCGATCGAACGGCTCTAAACCCTACTGATGGAAGGTTAGTAGCTAACATTACAACTCAAATCAACGATCGTATTACCATTAATGGAAAAGTCGGTGTTCCGACAGGAGGTGTAAATCAAACGGCAATTGTTGGGAATTTTGAAGCTTTATACCGAGTTAATGAAGATGGTACATTAAATCTTCGTCTGTTCAATCGTGAAAACGACATCAATTATATTGGTCAAGGCGTTGGGTATACGCAAGGGGGAGGTATTTCGTATGAGGTTGATTTTGATACTTTTAATGAATTTATTAAATTGATTTTTGGCAAGAAAGCTACACGAGTTTCCACTGCAGGACATGATGTACCATCTGATTCGGGGCATTTACCCGATTACATTGAAATGAATAGTAAGCCTGAAAATAAAAAGTCAGAAGAAACCGTACCAAAGCCAAATCAAGAAGCTATTCCTCAAGAAGATTAATCGCCTTTTTAAGATTCTTTCCTTTTTTTTCTAAAAAACTAAAAACTTATCAACGAAATCGTTTGAATTATATCGATTTTTCGAATTAGGTTCGTTAATTGTATTTTGAATGGGTTTGGTTTGCTAATTTTACCTAACTAAAGTTTGAAATATGTCAAAAAGAATAAAAAAAATTGGTGTTTTAACTTCGGGTGGCGATGCTCCGGGTATGAATGCAGCTATACGATCGGTGGTTCGGGCATGTGCCTATTATAATGTAGATTGTATGGGGATTTACCGCGGTTACCAAGGAATGATTGAAGGTGACTTTAAAGAAATGGGGGCTCGTTCCGTACACAATATAGTCAACAAAGGGGGGACGATATTAAAATCGGCACGATCAAAAGAATTCATGACAATTGAAGGAAGAGCAAAAGCCTTTGAAAAATTGAAAGAAGCCAACATTGAAGCATTGGTAGTAATCGGGGGGGATGGGTCGTTTACTGGGGCCGAGATTTTTAATCGCGAATACAAAATCCCCGTAATTGGTATACCCGGAACCATTGATAACGACATTTTTGGAACAAGTCATACACTTGGTTATGATACGGCTTTAAACACAGTTGTTGAAGTTATTGATAAAATTAGAGACACCGCTAGTTCCCACAACCGCTTATTTTTTGTTGAAGTCATGGGTCGTGATGCGGGTCACATTGCTTTAAATACAGGAATTGGCGCAGGAGCCGAAGAAATTCTAATTCCTGAAGAAGATTTGGGCCTAGAGCGGTTACTCGAATCCCTTCGTCGAAGTAAACTTTCAGGAAAATCATCCAGTATTGTTGTAGTAGCCGAAGGTGATAAAATTGGTAAAAATGTATTTGAATTAAGAGATTATGTTGAGCAAAACTTACCCGAATACGATGTTCGCGTTTCGGTATTGGGACATATGCAACGGGGAGGATCTCCTTCATGTTTTGATCGTGTTTTAGCTTCGCGATTGGGCGTAAAAGCAGTGGAGTCGCTATTAGAAGGAAAATCCAACTATATGGTCGGCTTATTGAATGATAAGGTGAGCTTGACGCCTTTAGAACAAGCAATTAAAGGTCATACAGAAATTGACATGGAACTACTTCGCGTTTCCGATATCATGACCACTTAATCAATTCAAAAAAATAAAATAAATTAAATATAAAAATGAATACAGTAAAATTAGGAATAAACGGATTCGGACGTATTGGTAGAATTGTTTTTTTTTTTTTTTTCAATCGAGCTAATGTTGAAGTGGTGGCAATAAACGATTTGTTGGATGTTGATCACTTGGCGTATTTGTTAAAATATGATTCTGTTCACGGACGTTTCAATGGAAAAGTAGAAGTGAGAGAAGGTAAATTATATGTAAATGACAAACCCATTCGCGTAACTGCAGAAAAAGATCCTTCATTAATTCAATGGGATGCTGTAGGAGTTGATGTAGTTGCAGAATGTACCGGTATTTTCACAACCCTAGATGGCGCACAAGCCCACCGTAAAGGTGGAGCAAAAAAAGTAGTGATTTCAGCTCCTTCTGCAGATGCTCCTATGTTTGTTATGGGGGTTAACCATACCGAAGTAAAACCCACCGATACCATTGTTTCTAATGCCTCGTGTACCACCAACTGTTTGGCTCCATTAGCCAAAGTTATACATGATCATTTTGGTATTGTTGAAGGATTGATGACTACGGTCCATGCGACAACATCGACTCAAATGACTGCAGATGGACCTTCACGTAAAGATTGGAGAGGTGGACGTGCGGCTAGTGTAAATATCATTCCTTCTTCTACGGGAGCAGCCAAAGCAGTGGGTAAAGTCATTCCCGACTTAAATGGCAAATTAACCGGTATGTCGTTTCGTGTACCAACTATTGATGTTTCTGTTGTTGATTTAACCGTAAAATTGGCTAAAGAAACAACCTATGAAGCCATTATGGAGGTCCTTCGAAATGCTTCCGAAAATGAAATGAAAGGGATCGTTGGATTTACCGATGAAGATGTTGTTTCACAAGATTTTATTGGCGATTCTCGAACTTCAGTTATTGATGCAAAAGCAGGAATTGGATTGAACTCCACATTTTTTAAAATAGTTTCATGGTATGATAATGAATACGGTTATTCGAGTAAATTAATAGACTTATCGGTTTATATTGCTACTTTATAGCAGCAAAAGAATTTCCCGTTTTTGTATTTTTACGCGGACTTTTATTACCAAACCAATTTAAATAAAATGAAATTATTAGTAGACAGTGGGTCAACCAAAGCCGATTGGATCGCCATTGATGATAATGGAAAAGTACTCTTCACAACCCAGTCGTTGGGCTTAAACCCAGAAGTGTTGGATAAAAAACAAATTATTGACCGTTTGGACGATAAGTTTGATATTTCCCACAATAAAGATAAGGCCACCCATTTGTTTTTTTATGGGGCCGGTTGCGGAACTGATCGGATGAAGATTTTTTTAACCGAGGTTTTTCAAAATTATTTTAAAAATGCTGTGGTAGTTGTTCATGAAGACACTTACGCAGCAGTATATGCAACAACACCCAAAGAGGAAGAAGCAATCGTTTGTATCTTAGGTACAGGTTCCAATTGCAGTTATTTTGATGGAAAAATTTTACATCAGAAAGTACAATCCTTAGGTTATATAGCAATGGACGATTGTTCGGGTAATCGTTTTGGTCGCCATTTAATTCGGGGGTATTATTTTAATAAAATGCCTAAAGAATTAGCCTTAGAGTTTGAAGAAGAATATAATGTAGATCCCGATTATATTAAACAAAATTTGTACAAAGAGCCCAATCCAAATGCTTATTTAGCCACTTTTGCAAAGTTTTTAATTAAGCACAAAGACACTGAATTTTGTAAGCAATATATTGAAATGGAATTGGTTGATTTTGTTGAAAATTATATTATGCAATTTGAAAAATGTACATCAGTTCCCGTCCATTTTGTGGGTTCGATTGCCTTTTATTTAAAAGAAGAGCTTACAGAAGTGCTGAATCGTTATGGTATACAAATTGGAAATGTTTTACGACGTCCAATTGATGGATTGATTGCCTACCATGTATTAAATAAATAAGATCCTAAAAAATAAAATTCATCCCCGTATATCGGGGATTTTTTTTGGCTATCACGAAAGTAAAAAGCAATTCTATTCGGATTGATTACAATCCAAACAAAAACTTATTTAACTGCTACGGATTTGCTTCTTGGTGAATTATTTTACCGCAATCATCGATATTTCAACATTAACATTTTTAGGAAGACGAGCCACTTGAACGGTTTCTCGTGCAGGTGCAGTTTGTTCGTTTAAATAGCTACCGTAAACCGAATTAATTCGAGCGAAATCATCCATATTCATAATGAAAATCGTGGTTTTAACTACGTCTTCAAAATCCATTCCAGCAGCATTTAAAACCGCTTTCATGTTTTCCATAACTTGACGCGTTTCAGTTTCGATATCTGAGGTAATCAATTCACCCGTAGTGGGATGCAAAGCAATTTGACCTGAGGTGTATAGGGTGTTACCAATCAAAACGGCTTGGTTGTAGGGTCCAATAGGAGCAGGAGCTTTGTCTGTAAAAATTATTGTTTTCATATTAGCGTAAGGTTCGATCCGGTTGTGAATTTTTATCCCATTTAATATCACTTAACATTCCCGACTTGATTCCGATGAAAAATCCCCAAAATTGATTTAAACCATAGGGACTCCATGTAAAGTTCATGTTCCAACTATCCAAATCCCGATTGATACGTAATGATGTGGCTACAATCCCCATATTTTTAAAATCATATCCCGATGAAGCACCTAGTGTCCATTTGGAGGTTAAGGTAGTGTTGACAGAAAGCATAAGCGAATTTCCGGTGATTTTATTTTCACCCAAGGTATTGCTGTAGGTTAGCGAGTAAGCTAAATTGATATCCCACGGAATAATTGCATTATAAAACCCCGCAAAAGTATCATTTGAAGCTTCTTCGTTAGTATTAACTTCATTGGGATTGGTATTTGATCCAAACAAATCATCATTACGGCCACCATTTTTGAGACCTTGTTCATTCTCTTTTTTACCTTTCTCGCCAGCACTATTGAAGCTGTAATTTACAGTGAAATTGGCAAATGCCATTCGTAAAAAACCTCCATTATCCCATAAAAATTTATCTTTTACAGTCGCTGTATTTTTATCAATTTGATAGGGCGAAAAAACAGAATTGAAGTTGATATTCATTTTTTGTTTTAAAATTTGCGTCGTTCCACTTACAGATAGCGGTTTTAATTTAAATGAATCAGCTGCAAAATCATACCCCGTGCTAAAATCAAGATTACTTAAAAGCATTATTTTTTTAAGTTCCGTTATGGTTTCGTCTTTATCTTTCACCTTAGCTTCAAAAGTATTGGTAATACGTAAATCCATACTATTGGAAACATTGCGTCCTGGACTGCCATAAATTCCATTTTCAAAACGCGAATACCGTTGAATAGCTCCAGTGCTGTTGGCAATATAATCCTCATAATAACGGTCGAAACTAGGAGTATAGTTGTGTGATAACGATGGACGAACCGTATGACGAATTGCTTTTAATCGACCTTTACCTTTAAAATTAAACATACCATAAAATGTAGTACCAACAGCATTGCTAAATGAATAGGTGCGAAATGCATCCAAACCATTTACCGATTGGGTTACCACTGTATTATTTGCTGAATCAAAGTTTTTTCGAATGGTTTTATTTACCCAAACTTCATTGTAGTTAATACTGGTTGTAAAACTAAAAAATTGAAATGCTTTAAAATTAGTAGTTAGAGGAATAGAATGTTGCATCGCTATTTGCCCGTCTCTAAACATCTGACTTTTGAAGAAATTATCTTCATTAACCGCATATTGATTTCTACCGTTTAAATTGTATTGAAAATTGATATTATCAATAAATCCTTTTTTAATGCCTTCCTTTGGCGCAAAAGGGAAAACTCGATCCATGCTCGCTTGAAGTGTAGGCAATGTCATATTAATCAATCGGGTCTGGTTGTTTTGTGTATGATTTGCCGAAGTAGTAATGTTAATTTGTGGAACTGTATTGAATGTTTTTGAATACGTAATCGACGAACTTAAGGTGTTATTTAATTGCGATCCTAAGTTGGCAATATTTAGCGACTGCTGAAAGTATTTACTACTCCCAAGGTTTACCGAAGCTGAAAAACGGGAATTAGGATTGGATTTAGCATCTTTAGTATGTGTCCATTGAATATTGTAAATATTTTGTTTGGAATAGCCCGGAAATCCACGTTCTCCATTGATTTGATTTTCATAACGTAAATTTACCGAACCCGAAAAATGGTATTTGTTGCCATAATTGGTTTCAGCACGAAGGGCATAACTTCCATTCGTATAATAATCACCTAATAAAGCTAGATCATAATGGTCACTGAGCGCAAAATAATACCCTCCATTTTGTAAAAAAAATCCTCTGGAATTACTTTGTCCATAAGCGGGAATTAGAATACCTGATCGTGCTTTTGTCGTGATGGGAAAATAGGCAAATGGAACGGCAATAGGAGTGGGTACATCATAAATATACATATTGGTAAAACCGACAACTACCTTGCTTCCGGGAACAAATTTTACTTTACGTGCTAAAAAATAGTATTCAGGATCATCAATATCTTTGGCTGTGGTAAAACGAGCACCTTTCATATAGTAAACGGAATCGTTTTCCTTTTTAGTTTCTTTAGCAATTATATTGAGTTCTTGTTGTTTGGTTCGAGAATTCCAAACCTTAACTTTTTTGGTTTTAAAATTAAATTTTATAGAATCGGGTTCGATGGTATTTGTACCTTGAACAAATACGGGGTATTGTGAAAAATTTCCTGCGGTGTCTTTAATCCGTCCTGCATATACCTCATCATTTTTATAATCAAAAACTATAATCCCAGCCTTTAAATGATAGCCTTGGTATTTTAAATCGGCCTCATCATACATAGTCACGGTTCCTTTTTTATAATCAAACCGAACGTAAGCTTTACCATAATGCTCAACTTGGTCGTCAATATAATTCCCTTGTTTTTTTGTGGTTTGGGGCATACTAACTTTCTTAAGTTCAACGTTTTCTGTAGTAGGCTGCTGTGGGATTGTTTGACCATAGATTGCGTTGCTTCCCAATGTTAGGAACCCTATGAATAAAACGATATAAAATATCTTTGTGCGCAAGAGTTTTAATGCTATTTTTGTAAAAATATGGTCTGATTTTTGACGGATCAAACTTACGCATATTTTTTTGTCAAAAATAGCTAATAAATAATTTTATCCCGTTTGGGTTTTTAATTATAATTAACGTTTATACAGCATGAATCAACGCATTATACTATCAATTACCTCGTTTATTGTTTTCCTTTTGTCGATTTCTTTCGCCAATGGGCAAACGGGAAAATTTAAAGTTGCTCTAGATGCCGGGCATGGAGATCATGACTTTGGTGCAGTTTATCATGGCCATATTGAGAAGAATATTAATTTGGCAATTGCTTTAAAAGTAGGCAAGTTACTCGAAAAACATTCGTCTATTGATGTGATATACACCCGAAAAAACGACATTTTTGTAGATTTAATTGAGCGTGCTAACATTGCCAACCGTTCGGATGCTAATATTTTTGTGTCTATTCACTGTAATGCCAACAAAAATACGGCCGCAGATGGAACAGAAACGTATGTGATGGGTATGTCGAAAATTGCATCCAATTTGGAGGCTGCAAAACGCGAGAACTCGGTAATTTCGTTAGAGAAAGATTACAAACAAAAGTATGAAGGTTTTGATCCTAAACGACCAGAATCGATGTTGGGAATGACCATAATGCAAGAAGAATTCTTAGGAAACAGCATCGCTTTGGCTGCCAAAATACAAGATAATTTTGTAAAAATGTTAGGTAAAAAAAGTCGGGGAGGAGGCGTAAAACAAGCGCCATATATGGTTTTGCACAAAGCATATATGCCTCGTGTCTTGATAGAAACGGGATTTGTTTCCAATCCAGTTGAAGGAGCTCGACTTGATTCTGAAGAAGGCCAAGATGAAATTGCGGATGCGATTTATAAGGCAATTTTAAGCTATAAAAAAGAGTTTTTTGATTCTGAAGATTCGGTGGATGTAGTTAAACCTTCCCAACGTGTTGAAGAGCTGCCTTCACCTTCTAAGCGTGACTCTGTTGCCAAACCAAACGAATCGAATACCAATCCAAAATCATCCAAAAATAGTGAGAACGACACCACAAAAGGGGTGGTATTTAAAATTCAAATTTCGGCTAGTGAAAAACGCTTAGAAACATCGCCATCAAATTTTAAAGGTCTTAATGGAATTGATCGTAGTCAAACTGCTTCAGGATTGTACAAATACACTTATGGATCCACGTCATCTATTGACGATGCAAAAAAACTTTTAAGTGAGGCAAAAGCAAAAGGATATAATCAAGCATTTATTATCGCTTTTAAAGATGGAAAGAGTGTTTCTGTACAAGATGCATTAAAATAATTGTGTATTTTTACACCTATAAAAGATTGCCAATTGAAACTAACAAAAGAACTTAAAACAGCCGTTTTGGTTATTGCATCCTTAACCCTTTTTATCTGGGGGTATAGCTTCTTGAAGGGAAAGGATTTATTTAGTCACTACAAAACCTATTATGTTGAATATACAAATGTTGAAGGACTAGAGCCATCGGCTCCGGTAGCGATACATGGATTGACCGTTGGGAAAGTAAGTTCTATTTCTATCGACCCAGAAACCGCAAAAATAAGAGTTCAACTTCAAATTAATACTGATTTTCCAATCCGAACATCCAGTAAGGCCCAAATCTATGCTCCTAGTCCGATAGGTGGAAAAATAATTGCAATACTTCCGGGTAAAGTAGGTCCCGAAGTTGCCGATGGTGCCACACTCTTAGCTTCTGAAAAATTAGGATTGACTGATGCGTTAGCCAAACAAATGGAGCCCTTAAAAGATAAAGTGGTTAAATTATTAGACAATGCCAATAGCATGTTGGAAAATATCAATCAAGTTTTGGATGCTAAAAGCAAAGCTAATTTACGCAATAGTTTAGCCAATTTAGATGCTACAATTTCCACTTTTAAAGCAGCTGCTGAAAATGCTAACGATTTGCTGAATCAAAACAAACCTAAAATAGACGGTGTTTTATCAAATGCTGAGAAAGCTACGGCTAATTTGTCCCGAATTTCTGATGATTTGGCTAAAGCCAATCTGAATGAAACCATTACTAAGTTAGATGCAACATTAACGGATGTGAATTTGCTAATTCGCGACATGCAATCGGGCAAAGGTGCTATGGGTAAGCTTATGAAAGATGAAGCGTTGTATACCAATTTCACAAAAACGTCCAAAGAGTTGGAACTATTATTGCAGGATTTACGTTTGCATCCAACACGATATGTAAATGTTTCCTTGTTCGGCAAAAAAGAAAAGCCCTATGTGGCTCCATTAAACGATAGTATTATTAAAAAGTAAAGTACGATGAACGTTTTAGACAACTTATTATTTGCAGTAATTTTATCGCTAGGGGTAGGTTACTTTGTATATAATGTAAAAAAACTAATCCGCAACATTAAGATGGGACGGGATGTAAACCGTTCTGACCAGTCTAGCCAACGTTGGAAAACGATGATTCGGGTTGCATTGGGACAGTCAAAAATGGTGAGTCGTCCAGTTGCTGGTTTTTTTCATATATTGATTTACATAGGTTTTGTAATCATTAATATTGAAATGTTAGAAATCGTTATTGACGGTTTATTCGGTACGCACCGCGTTTTTTCTGTTTTAGGTGGATTTTACAACATTTTGATTGGTTCATTTGAAGTGCTAGCAGTACTTGTACTGGTTGCAGTAGTTGTTTTTTGGGCACGTCGTAATGTTTTGAAACTTGGACGATTTGAAAGTCCTGAATTGAATGGGAAACCACGTAAAGATGCAAATTATATTTTATATTTTGAAATCGTCCTTATGTCATTATTTTTATTGATGAATGCGGCTGATTTTTGGTTACAACAAGCTGGAGTAGCACATTATGTTAATGCAGGATTATTTCCAGTAAGTCATTTTTTAAGTCCAATATTTGACGGATTAAATGAAGGTACGGTTGTAATGCTAGAGCGGACTTTTTGGTGGATGCATATTATTGGAATTTTAATTTTTCTGAATTATTTGTATTACTCAAAACACCTGCATATACTTTTGGCTTTTCCAAATACCTATTATGCCGATTTGAATGCCAAGGGTAAGTTTGATAATTTGGAAAGTGTTACCAAAGAAGTTCAATTAATGATGGATCCCAATGCCGATCCTTTTGCGGCCCCTGCAGCTGATGCTTCGGAAGTCCCCGCTAAATTTGGTGCTAGTGATGTCATGGATTTGAATTGGGTGCAACTTTTAAACGCTTACACCTGTACAGAATGTGGTCGTTGTACATCTTCGTGTCCTGCGAATCAAACCGGTAAAAAATTATCACCCCGTAAAATTATGATGGATACGCGTGATCGATTGGAGGAAGTAGGCCGCAACCTGGATAAAAATAATGGGGTTTTTGTGCCCGATGGAAAATCACTATTGAATGATTTTATCACCAGTGAAGAATTATGGGCGTGTACTTCGTGTAATGCTTGTGTAGAGGAATGTCCTGTAAATATTAGTCCGTTATCAATCATTATGGATATGCGTCGTTATTTGGTGATGGAACAAAGTGCGGCACCACAGTCGCTTAATGCGATGATGACCAATATTGAAAACAATGGTGCGCCATGGCAATATAATCAAATGGATCGATTGAATTGGAAGAGTGAGTAATCCAATTTATTGATTGGTTAGCAATCGTTTCCAGTAAGTGAGGGCTTGGAGTCGATTTGCATACATAGAATTTTTAACGTTTAAACGCTGAATTAATGAAAGCATTTAACCCTGAAAAGTCCTTGCAGTCGGTTGAAGAAAACGGACAGCAACTTAGCCCTACACTACCTGAAGGTATCAAAAATTATTTAATTGATATTGACGGTACAATTTGCGACGATATTCCCAATGAGGAGCCTGAGCGCATGCTAACTGCAGCGGTTTATCCCGATGCATTGGCAACATTAAATCGATGGTATGATGAAGGCCATGTGGTTTTTTTCTTTACCTCGCGAACCGAAATGCATCGTGCGTATACTGAAACGTGGTTAAAAAAACACGGATTTAAATACCACGGTATTCTATTTGGTAAACCCCGCGGAGGGAATTACCATTGGATAGACAACCATTTGGTAAAAGCAACCCGATTCCGTGGTAAATTCACGGATTTGATTGAAAAAGAGGTTACCATTCAAGTGTTTGATGATAACCCCAATGATAATTAAGCAACATTAAAACCAATGTGCTATGACTGAAAATTTAATTGTGCCTACAATGGCCGAAATGTTGGCCCAAGGAAAACAACCTGAAGTGCTTTTTTGGGTTGGCTGTGCCGGTAGTTTTGACGACCGTGCTAAACGTATTACTAAAGCGTTTGTGAAGTTACTAAACAATGCTAACGTTTCGTTTGCAGTATTAGGTACTGAAGAATCGTGTACTGGTGATCCAGCAAAACGAGCGGGAAATGAGTTCTTGTTTCAAATGCAGGCCATGATGAATATTCAAGTGTTGAATGCTTATGAAGCCAAGAAAATTGTTACCGCTTGTCCGCATTGTTTTAATACCTTAAAAAATGAATATCCTGAATTAGGAGGTACCTATGAAGTTGTACATCATACGCAATTTTTAAAAGAATTATTGGATAGCGATCGTTTACGTATTCAGGGAGGTACTTACAAAGGCAAACGCATTACTTTTCATGACCCCTGTTATTTAGGTCGAGCCAATACAATATATGAAGCACCACGCGATTTAATTCAGAAGTTAGATGCAGCGTTAGTAGAAATGAAACGTTCAAAAGCGAATGGATTGTGTTGTGGTGCGGGTGGAGCGCAAATGTTTAAAGAACCTGAATCGGGTAATAAAGATATTAATATTGAGCGAACAGATGATGCATTAGAAGTGCAACCTCAAGTTATTGCTACAGGATGTCCGTTTTGCAATACCATGCTTACTGATGGTGTAAAACATCATGAAAAAGAAACTGAAATTAAAGTAATGGATATTGCGGAGCTCATTGCAACCGCTGAAGATTTATAACCGATGCTTATACCTTTTGATTCCCTACCGGAAGACGCTCGAATTTGGATTTACCCGTCCAATCGTAAACTAGCTGATCATGAAATTGCAGAAATTAATACCGAATTGACCGCATTTATTTCCAATTGGTCCGCACATAGTAATCCATTAACAGCTTCGTATACCATTATGCATGATCGATTTATTATACTAGCTGTCAATCAAGAAAATCAAGCGGTTACCGGTTGTTCTATTGATGCTTCTGTTGCTTGTATTCAGCAATTGGAGCAACGTTTTCAAATTGATTTGTTGGATAAAATGAATGTTACTTTTCGTCAAGGTGAATATATCACGCACAAATCGTTATTGGAGTTCAAAAAAATGGTTAAAGAAAAATCGGTTTCTGCAAATACGATAGTTTTCAATAATTTAGTGAATACAATTGAAGAATGGAAAGCGTGTTGGGAAGTTCCCGCATCTGAAAGTTGGCATTCTCGTTTCTTTTAATTGCATTTTCATGGGTCAATACACAAAATACATCCTTTTTTGTTGTGTGGTTTTATTTTTGGTGAATTGTAGTTCGCTAAAAAAATCATATTCTACATCGCATACCACAAAGGCAAAATCACTCCAAAAACCAGACATGACCTATGGTGAGGAGGAAGATGTATATATTCCAGTAGCTAAATCTGCACGAAAAACCTTTTTTAAAGATACCGATGCCGAAAAGTATTGGGTCGATAGTGTGTATAATCAAATGAGCTTAAAAGAGCGAATTGGTCAATTATTTATGGTAGCTGCCTATTCAAATAAAGATAGTGTTCACTTTGCAGCAATTGACCAATTGGTAAAAGAAGATAGAGTGGGAGGATTGATTTTTTTTCAAGGAGGTCCTGTTCGACAAGCCCGACTAACCAATCGTTTTCAAAAGCAAGCTAAAGTTCCTTTGTTCATCGGAATCGATGCCGAATGGGGTCTGAACATGCGTTTAGATTCTACCTATAAATACCCGTGGAATATGACCCTTGGTGCCGTTAAAGATATGAAACTTATTGAAGAGGTAGGTCAGCAAATGGCATTGGAAGCCAAGCGAATAGGTTGTCATTTTAACTTTGTGCCAGTTTTAGATATTAACACCAATCCAAAAAATCCAATTATAGGTCATCGGTCATTTGGGGAAGAAAAACACAATGTTACCGATCATGCTATAGCTATCATGAAAGGGATTCAATCACAGGGAGTTTTTTGTACCGGAAAGCACTTTCCTGGTCATGGGGATACTGCTGCCGATTCTCATTACGCGTTACCGCAACTTAATTTTGATAAATCCCGATTAGATAAAACAGAATTATATCCCTACAAACGTATGTTTGATGAGGGCTTGGTCTCGGTAATGGTGGCCCATTTAAACATTCCTAGTTTAGAACACCGGGAAGGTTGGCCAACCTCGGTTTCGCACAATGTGGTAACCAATCTTTTACAAGAGGAAATGGGCTTCGACGGACTTATTTTTACCGATGCTTTAAATATGAAGGGTGCCAGTAAGTTTATGGCGCCAGGCGAATTGGATTTAGAAGCTTTTTTAGCAGGAAATGATATTTTGCTTTTCGCTGAAAATGTTCCCTTGGCAACTGAAAAAATAACCAATGCAATTGCTTCAGGGTTGATTTCAGAAGATCGGCTAGCGTATTCGGTTAAAAAAATATTACGT
>NZ_JAIXRZ010000036.1 GCF_027484945.1 Flavobacterium sp. | reverse complement strand
TGCAACGGATAGCGGGAAATAGCTCATTATTATTTTTCTGATTCTTAGCGGGTTAAATCGGATTAACGATTCATAAAATTACATTAAAGTTTTTTATTTAGAAACTTAGTTTGTAATTTTGCACCCTCAATTATAAACACAAATATACACAATACATGAGTACGAAAACTGTGCCTTACGTGGCGTACAAAGTAAAAGACATTTCCCTTGCAGCCTGGGGACGTAAAGAAATTGAATTGGCAGAAGCTGAGATGCCTGGATTAATGGCATTGCGTGAAGAATACGGCGCATCGCAACCCTTGAAAGGGGCGCGTATCGCTGGATGTTTGCACATGACGATTCAAACAGCGGTTTTGATCGAAACCTTAAAAGCGTTAGGAGCAGAAGTGACTTGGTCGTCTTGTAATATTTTCTCTACACAAGATCACGCGGCTTCAGCTATTGCTGCTGCGGGTATCCCTGTATATGCATGGAAAGGTATGAACGAAGAAGAATTCGACTGGTGTATTGAACAAACCTTATTCTTTGGTGAAGATCGTCAACCGTTAAACATGATTTTGGATGATGGTGGGGATTTAACCAATATGGTTTTCGACCGTTACCCAGAGTTAATCGGTGGTATCAAAGGGTTATCTGAAGAAACGACTACCGGAGTTCACCGTTTGTATGAGCGTATGAAAAATGGTACCTTACACATGCCTGCTATCAATGTAAACGACTCGGTAACGAAGTCGAAATTTGATAACAAATACGGCTGTAAAGAATCAGCGGTAGATGCCGTTCGTCGTGCTACCGATATTATGTTGGCTGGGAAACGCGTAGTAGTTTGTGGATACGGTGACGTAGGTAAAGGTACAGCGGCTTCGTTCCGTGGTGCAGGTTCAATCGTAACCGTGACTGAAATCGACCCCATCTGTGCATTACAAGCAGCAATGGACGGATTTGAAGTGAAAAAATTAGATACCGTTATCGCTACAGCCGATATCGTGATCACGACTACAGGAAACAAAGACATCGTAGTAGGTCGTCACTTCGAGAACATGAAAGACAAAACGATTGTATGTAATATCGGTCACTTTGATAACGAAATCGACATGGCATGGTTGAACGCAAACCACGGCGATACAAAAATCGAAATCAAACCTCAAGTGGATAAATACAACGTAAACGGTAACGATATCATCATCTTGGCCGAAGGTCGTTTAGTAAACTTAGGTTGTGCTACCGGTCACCCAAGTTTTGTAATGAGTAACTCGTTTACCAACCAAACGCTTGCACAAATCGAATTGTGGAACAACAGTGCCAACTATAAAAATGAAGTGTATATGTTGCCGAAACATTTGGATGAAAAAGTAGCCGCGTTACACTTAGCGAAATTAGGGGTTGAATTGGAAGTATTAGATCCAAGTCAGGCCGAATACATTGGTGTTCAAGTGGAAGGTCCTTATAAACCTGAGTACTATAGATACTAGTCTAGACGTTAGTCTTTGGACTTTAGACGTTGGACTTTAGTCGCTAATATTTAAAATTTAGAATACAAAATTCAAAATAATCAAAAGTCGTTTCTTCATGGAGACGACTTTTTTTATGGCGTTCCCCCGATGAGGAATACGGCTAAAATTTCGAGTTGAGCTATCGGGGTCAGGCTTTCCGCTGTATCTCCCGAAGGATCGGGAGGATGCCGCTTCAATCCTTAACGCAGGGTGAGCTAAGAAGAAGAAAGAGGAAAGAGAAAAGAAGAAAGAGGAAAGAAAAAGAAGGAAGAGAAAAGAGAAAAGAGAAAGCCAGTGCAAAACACTGGCTTTTCTATTATAAGGTTTCTTTCAACCCTTTGTCAAATTCATTTTGTCAATACGATGGCATTGCCCTATTAAAATTCATCGTTGTCCAAAATGGCTTGAACGTTAACTTTCAATTCGGGTAAATTTATTTTAATTACATTCCAAATCGTGAAATCATCGATACCAAAATATTCATGAATAACTAAATTTCGTAATCCAATGATTCTCGCCCAGGGTATTTCTGGATGATTTAAAAGTAAATTTTGTGATAATCTATTACAAGCCTCGCCAATAATTTCAAGCTGTCTTAAGGTTGCATTAAACATCATAGAATTTTTTACAAAATGCGCTAAATCGGTATCTTGCAAATAATTTTCAATTTCAGTTATTGCATCCAAGACATGAAGCAATCGCACTTTATCACCTAATCTATCTTGCATAAATTAACTTCTTTTCTTTATCTACTATTGGCTTGATGTATTTTGACAAACCGCGTTCAGAAATCAAATCCACTTTTTTGGACAGTAGTTCTTGTAAATCCAATTGCATCTGAATAAATTCTAATCCAATAGGCTGCGAATAATCCAACTCTACCAACAAATCAATATCGCTAGTATCATTTTCTAAATCTTTACTATAAGAACCAAAAAGATAAGCTTTCAAAACAGGTTGCTTCGAAAAAAAATCCCGTATAATATTGATTTGATTGCTATTAAGACTCATCTTTAAACTATTTCAACAAAATTAATCAAAAAAAGCATCTATAGAGTCTCTTTCAACCATTTGTAAAATTCACGTTGCCAAACTATAGCATTTTGGGGTTTTAGCACCCAGTGGTTTTCATCAGGGAAATACAAGAACCGACTCTTGATTCCTTTCAACTGAGCTGCTTGGAAGGCTTCTTGTCCTTGTCCAATCGGCACGCGGTAATCTTTTCCGCCTTGAATAATTAAAATCGGCGTGTTCCAGTTGTTCACGAAATTAATCGGGTTAAACTGACTGAAGGTTTTTTGCGCCACGGCATTGTCTTTCTCCCAATAGGGTCCACCATGATCCCAATTGTTGAAAAACACTTCTTCAGTGGTGCCGTACATACTTTCTAAATTGAAAACTCCACAATGGGAAATAAAGGTTTTGAAACGGTTGTTGTGGATACCCGCCAAATAAAACACCGAATAGCCACCATAACTCGCCCCTATCGCGCCCAAACGGGCTTTGTCGACATAGGCTTCTTTCGAAACATCATCAATCGCCGACAAATAATCTTGCATTACTTGACCGCCCCAATCTTTAGAGATTTGTTCGTTCCATGCCACACCATGACCGTGCATTCCACGACGGTTGGGTGCCACTACAATATAGCCTTGTGATGCCATTAAGGAAAAATTCCATCGGAAGGAATACGACTGCGTCAACGGCGACTGGGGTCCGCCCTGGCAATACAATAAGGTTGGGTATTTCTTTGTCGCATCAAAGTTGGGCGGCAAAATCACCCAAACCAACATTTTCTTATTATCGGTAGTTGTTACATAACGGCGCTCGTATTTGGGCAAATTCAAACTTGCATACGTCGCATCATTCACATGCGTAATTTGATTCCACGCTTTCGATTTTAAATCATAGGTATACACTTCAGCAGCATGATTCATATCGGTGCGGGTTACAATTACTTTGCTCCCTGAAAATCCAACGATATCAGCCACATCAAAATCGCCGTTGGTAATTTGTTTTACAGTAATGGCTATTTTGGTCAGCCCAGGATTATTGACTTCAAACAATTGTTTCGTACCGTCAATAGCGGCCACAAAATAAATCTTTTTACCATCGGGTGCCCATAGGAAACTATCAACGCTTCCATCCCAAGCAGCGGTTAGATTTACTTTCACTTGGTCATTAACACGAATGATGATATCATTTTTATCGGCTTCATATCCGTCGCGTTGCATTTGTAAATACGCCAAAACACCTTGTGTTGAAAAGGCGGGATTGGTATCGTAGCCTAAGTTGCTTTCGGTTAAATTGCGTGTCGATTTGGTTTCGATGTTGTACTCGTACAAATCGGTATTGGTCGAAATCGCATAGGCCGTTCCCGCTTTCTTTTTACACACATAAATGATGGTGTTGTTGGGCGACCAAATATAGTCTTCTTCCCCACCGTGTGGCTTTTGGGGAGAGTCAAAAGGCTCCCCTGCCATGATATCAACCGGCGTTGCTTTGGGATTATTGGCATCGGCAAAATAGACGTGGTTGTGTGTCCCATCGTTCCAAGTATCCCAATGGCGGTAATCGAGTCCGTTATACACTTGAGCCGAAGACTTTTCCAATTCGGGATAAAAATCTTTCCCCAACACTTTTTCGACTTTGGTTTCTTGCGAAGACAATACATACTTCCCATTGGGAGATACATTACGGTTGGCCACAAGCGCCTCCGCATTTTGAACTTCAGTAGCGGCTCCACCCGAAACGGGAACCGTATAATATTTTGATGACGATTTATTCTCGTCTACCGAAGGTGTGGATACTTTATACACGATGGTTTGTCCATCTTTAGTTAAACCTAAAACGGACACGCGACCCAACTTCCAAAGCATTTCGGGGGTTAGGGTTTGCGCAGTTACTGCAACACTAATAAGACTCAGGATTACAATTCCAATTTTTTTATTCATAATTCGTGACATTTAGTTTAAAGGAATGAAGATTCCGCCCTAAAAGTAATAAAAAAACCACTCCGAAGAGTGGTCTTTTTGGTATTGAAAAACGGATATTATTGTTTGATAAATCGTTTTGTAGCACTACTATTAGCATTGCTTACTTCGATTAAGTAGGTTCCAGGAGCCAAACTAATCACTTCTATTCCTTCTCCCGAAGTCGTACCACGTTGCATTTCTTGACCCATCATATTGAAGATTCTATAGGACGAAACTGAAGTAATCTCTGAAATGTTTAAAACTTCTTTAACCGGGTTAGGATACAGGTTAAAAGTTAGCATATTACTTTCTTCTTCTCGAGCTGTAGCTGTAATATTCACTGTATAATCTTCTACTTGACCTAAAGCGAAAATCTCACAAGCCGTTGGTACCGCATTGTATTTCATGGAAACACGCATACGCGTTGTACCCAAAGCAGCTGTTGTTGGAAT
>NZ_JAIXRZ010000007.1 GCF_027484945.1 Flavobacterium sp. | reverse complement strand
TAGTTATAGTCCATCGACGGGCGGTTCCTACACCATTGTCAAAAACTGCCCACTGGTTACCTGTGGCCCCAGTCCCTAAAGTCCATGGAGAGGGATTGGTCGCAACGTCCGGATTGGTCGTATTCTCAAAGCCTTCAATCCCAGGAGTGGGAAACTGGGCAAAGCCCAAAAAGGTGTACAGTAAAGCAAGAACGAAAGTAATTTTCTTCATTTACAATGGAGATTAAGTTAATTAAAGTATAGTATTTGTTTGATTTTAATCTCCAAATTTAAAAAAAAAACTGAAATACAGCCGAATTTCTTAATTTTTAGAATTAAGAAATCATTTAGAAATGTTGATTTGAAGAAAAATGCACGTATTTATATGTATTTTTGCATCAAGAAAATGATACTATGCTCGAAAAGGAAAAGGTAAATTTTGAAAAAACCATAATCGTCGGAATTGTTACGCAGTCCCAAAATGAAGACAAACTCAAAGAGTATTTGGATGAATTGGAATTTCTAACGTATACTGCTGGTGGCGAAGTGATTAGAAGGTTTTGGCAAAAATTAGAACGGCCAAATCCAAAAACTTTTTTAGGAACGGGTAAAATAGACGAAATTCATCAATATGTAAAAGAAAACACTATTTCAACTGTGATTTTTGATGATGAATTATCTCCCTCTCAACAAAAAAATATTTCAAAAATATTAGATTGTAAAGTTTTAGACCGGACCAATTTAATTCTAGATATTTTTGCCCAACGGGCCGAAACTTCCTATGCTCGAACCCAAGTTGAATTGGCACAATGTCAATATTTATTACCGCGTTTATCCGGAATGTGGACACACTTGGAACGTCAAAAAGGGGGAATCGGATTGCGAGGACCTGGAGAAACCGAAATTGAAACCGACCGTCGAATCGTGCGCGATCGCATCGCTTTACTCAAAGAAAAAATTCGAACGATCGACAAACAAATGGCTATTCAACGAAGCAATCGCGGCGCAATGGTGCGTGTTGCCTTGGTGGGTTATACCAATGTGGGAAAATCTACACTGATGAATGCGGTAGGGAAAAGTGAAGTATTTGTAGAAAACAAGCTCTTTGCAACATTAGATACTACTGTGCGAAAAGTTGTGATTAAAAACTTACCTTTCTTGCTATCTGACACCGTAGGTTTTATTAGAAAACTACCTACACAATTGATTGAATCGTTTAAAAGCACATTAGATGAAGTGCGCGAAGCCGATTTATTACTTCATGTAGTCGATATTTCCCATCCCGATTTTGAAGACCATATCGATTCGGTGAATCAAATTTTGCTGGACATTAAAAGCAATGACAAGCCAACCCTAATGATTTTTAATAAAATCGATGCCTACAAACATGAAATCATTGCCGATGATGATCTTACGACCGAACGCACAAGCAAACACTATACCCTAGACGATTGGAAAAATACTTGGATGAGTCATTTGGGCGAAGACAATACCGTTTTTATTTCGGCAACAGAAAAAGCCAATTTTGAAGAGTTTCGAGAAAAAGTCTACGAGGCCGTTCGAAAAATCCATATCACACGCTTTCCCTATAATAATTTCTTATACCCCGATTATAAAGACGCTGTCGAAAAAGAATAACAAAAAACGGCTCCTTTAGGAACTTATTAAAGTTTCAATCTATAAATAATTGTTTTGGGCGTGCCCCACGATAGGTTGCAACGGGGCAAAAGCCACCGTTTTACTATCGGGGTCGGGTCATCCGTTACAAGCTGCCGTCTCCTTTGTCGCCGCCAGGCTTTTCACTTCTACCCCTCACGCATGGTAAAAGAATAAGGGGTCTACAAATTAAAACGTATAATTCACTCCAATTCCAATATTCTGACGGGTTTGAAATCCAGCAAAAGCATTGTCATCATAAATCGTTTGAAATGCAAAATTGGTCGAAAGGTATTTATTCACCTTCATATTGATATTTAACGTATAATCGATATCAATATTTTGTGGGTCTTCATGATAATTAGAATACAGGTTCATGATATTCTCCATGACTACATTCTCCATCAAGTTACATTTATAGTATCCGTTTACCGCGGCACCAAACTCATACCGCATAGTATTGCCTTGTTTTACACCAAACGACGAACCGTTTTCGGTAAAATGACGATGCACCAAAACCACTTTTGAAGTGGCTGGCGCCACATTTATCTTAAAATTATCATTCCGTTTCCACAAAATTCCTGGGCCAAACTGAATATAAACGGGAGAAAATAAATGCGATGTTTTAACCCCCTTTTCAAAGCCCGAATCAAACTGCGAATTAAAATTAAAGAAAAAAGAATAATACCACACTTCTGTAAACTTTTTACCCAGCAAGGAATTCAACTGCATGCGGTCGTCTGTTTTTTGCATGCGTTGTTTTTTAATCTTAGTTAGCCCATAACCCGCGATAAATTTGTTGTCCCAATTCCAAGTATCGCTCTTATAATTGATGTCGTAATTCAATGTAATATTACCCGAAAAACTAGTTTGTCCACCGGCTAACCAATTGTTAAAAATAGCTTGATTTGCCAAAAACGTTGCGACACCTTTTTTGGTCCAACCATTAGGCCTTTCTTGATTGATGTTTTTAATAACCTCGTCTGTTTTCTTTAAAAGTTCCTTTTCACTTAATTGTGCCAAGGATGTTTGTCCAACGCAAATGAATAGAACAAAATAAACCAGCTTTTTCATAACTGATAGGGGTTGATTTTTCGAGTGCAAAAGTAAAAATACTTCCTATTTGTTCAAATGAACCGGTCAAGAATGTTAGTTTGTATTTATTTCCCTTTTTTAAATAATGGGACTGCCGAACAGGCTTCTCCATACATCACACTTTTAGCGTGTTTTTGCAATTCTTGAATAGCGGTGATATAGGCGCTTTCGGGAACAGGTTGGTGTGCACACCCTTTTAAAATAACGGGTTTATCTTGGTAGGGTGTAAAATCTAAAGTTGCCAAAACTTTTTGGTAATATTGGGAATCTATGGTATTGGGATTTCCTAAAACAACCCAATCGGCGGTTTGAGAAAGATAGGTCGTAACTAAGATCGAAGCCCACGCAGGAAGAATAGCATCCGTGCTACAGAATACCGCAACCAACTGACCCGAATATTGGCTCCAGTCGTTATTTTTCAATGCGGCTCTAAAATCCTTTTCTTTTAATAAAAATCCCGATTCCAGCCATTGTGCAATGTCAATACTGTTTTTGATTTGCTTGGGATAGTAATCCTCTAAATCAAAAACAAGTAATTCCGATTGTGCGACCCGATTTACAATTTCGTCCATGACGCGATTATAACATGCCTAATTCTAACTTTGCTTCTTCGCTCATCAAGTCTTTGCTCCAAGGTGGATCAAAAGTGATTTCTACTTCACACGACTTAACATGCTCAATTTTCTTGATTTTTTCTTCAACCTCAGCAGGTAATGTCTCGGCTACGGGACAATTGGGTGAAGTTAAAGTCATCAATACTTTCACTTCGTGATCTTCATTAATCATTACATCATAAATCAAACCCAATTCATAAATGTCTACCGGAATTTCAGGATCATAAATGCCTTTGAGCACTTTGACTACATTTTCTCCTAAATTGATCGTATCGTTAAATTCTTCCATGAATGTGTTTTTTGATTATTTATTTTTGGCTTCAAAGGCCAACGCATACATTTTGATTTGTTTGATCATCGATACCAAACCGTTAGCACGGGTAGGCGATAAATGTTCTTTTAATCCGATTTCATCAATAAAATCAGCATCAGCTTCTAAAATGGCTTTAGGTTCTTGTCCTGAAAAAGTGCGAATCAATAGGGCAATAATTCCTTTTGTTAATATTGCGTCACTGTCAGCCGTAAACCACAATTTCCCATCATTTTCATCGGCATGTACCCATACTTTCGACTGGCAACCTTTGATAATATTATCGTCGGTTTTAAATTGATCATCAATTATTGGAAGGGACTTTCCAAGTTCGATGATATATTCATACCGTTGCATCCAGTCGTCAAACATAGAAAACTCATCGACAATCGCTTCTTGAATATCGTGTATGGTCATGTTTTTATTTTTCTGAGATTAAGGAGAAAATTTGATCGACTATTGCTTTCAATTCATTGGGTGGATTCCCATGGTCAAAATCTTTAGAACGGTATGTTTTTCCGTTGTACTCTACCGTCAAATTGGCAATTGCAGCACCATCATAAAAACGCTCTTGCGAAGGATCCGCATAGGTTTCTATTTTCTCCAAATCCATTTTTTCAAACTTGCGCGCCAATTCACTCCAATCGCCTTCTGAAATCGTAGCGGTGGCAATTGTAGCTTCTTTTCCACGGCCAGACTCTACAGTTATATTTTTGTTTTGGATGATAATTACTTTATTCACCCCGCGCGATTGAGCCGTGTACGTTATTTTCGCCAAGGCCAAATCGGCACTGTTCCCAGAACATCCTTTTCCCATAATTAGGGTGAAAAGCAGCATTGCAATTGTTTTCATACGTTAGCGTTTTTAAGATAACATCATTATGGCTTTTTGAAGTGCCTCTACAAAAATATCAATTTCTTCCTTGGTATTGTAAAAGGCAAAACTTGCGCGAACTGTACCTGGAATTCCGTAGAAATCCATCACTGGTTGGGCACAATGATGACCCGTTCGCACCGCTATTCCCAATTTATCGATAATCGTGCCAATGTCATATGGGTGAATATTTCCTACATTAAATGAAATCACAGAAGTTTTATTTGCTGCCGTTCCAATAATGCGTAGTCCTTCGATTTGTTCGAGTTTTTGTGTAGCATATTCCAATAATTCCTGTTCATAGGCCGCAATTGCTTCAAATCCAATTTCATTTAAATAATCGATCGCAGTTCCTAACACAATTCCCCCTGCAATATTAGGTGTACCTGCTTCAAATTTATGCGGTAAATCGGCATAGGTTGTTTTCTCAAATCGTACTGTAGCTATCATTTCGCCGCCACCTTGATAGGGAGGTAACCGATGCAACCATTCTTCTTTTCCGTATAAAATTCCAATTCCGGTTGGACCGCATACTTTATGTCCAGAAAACACATAAAAATCACAATCCAAGGCCTGTACATCTGGTTTTAAGTGTGGTGTCGCTTGTGCGCCATCTATTAAAACAGCAGCGCCAACTGCATGCGCTTTTTGAATGATATACTCGACTGGGTTTATCGTTCCCAACGCGTTGGAAATATGATTAACCGTAACAATCTTTGTTTTCGCTGACAACAACGATTCATATTCTGAAAGGATCAGTTCCCCTTTCTCATTCATTGGAATCACTTTCAAAACGGCTCCCGTGCGTTCGCACAACATTTGCCACGGCACAATATTACTATGGTGCTCCATTGCAGAAACTAAAATCTCATCGCCCGATTGCAAGAGTGCTGCAAATCCATTTGCCACAGCATTTATTCCGTGTGTAGTTCCTGCTGTAAAAATAATTTCATGTGGGTGTTTGGCATTCAAATGGCGTTGAATTTTCTCGCGCGAAGCTTCATAAGCATCGGTAGCCAACTGACTTAACGTATGCACACCTCTATGAATATTTGCATTGATTTCAGAATAATATTGGGTAATCGCGTCGAGTACTACTTGGGGTTTTTGTGAAGTTGCCCCATTATCGAAATAGACCAACGGTTGCCCATTTACCTTTTGGTTTAAAATGGGGAAATCCGCTCGAATTTTTTGAAGGTCCAACATTGTTATTTAGAATTTTTCAACAACAAAGATAGTAAAACTTTCCCCGTTGCGTGGGTGTTTTAACCAATTAACTTTTCCTTATCACTTGTAGATTTTAGCACTATTTTCAATCTAAATTTTATGTATTTTCGAATTTCAAATTCTATTTCATTTTCATGAAAAAAATCCTGAAAATTACTGTCTTTTGTTTAGCCCTTTTGGGACTTATTTTTTACATTTTTGCCTACCCAAAATTGGATTTAATCTCGGGGTTTTCTGCTAAAAGTGTCGCGTCGGGAACGTTTTTGGACAACCGCTCTTTAACCATTATTGAATCGGGAGATAATGATATTCCCTTAGTAGATTTAGCCCGTAATTCTGTTAACCTTAACGAGCAATTCGCAATTTCAAGCGTCTATGGTATTAAAGAACGCAAAGCGATTTATCGACCCGGACTTGGGGCCACCTTAATCGATGAATCATTTGATGTTTCAAAGCCGTATTTAATCCCTCGACGTACACTTAAACCCAACACTTCTATCCCGTATCCTTTTGGTGCCGGCGCTCCTAAAGACAGCACATTTGGGAATATTAATTATGGGCTTTTGAAGAAAACCGTAGCCCAAGCTTTTGATTCAAAAGGTGAAAAGCGCAAACGCACACGTGCCGTAGTTGTTCTGTACAAAGACCACCTCATCTACGAGCAATATGCCGACGGATTTACCAAAGATTCCCGTTTACTGGGCTGGTCGATGACTAAAAGTTTAACAGGAACGTATTTCGGAATTCTCCAATACCAAGCAAAAATTGACATTCGAAAACCGGCTCCCATCGCCGCTTGGCAAAACGACGACCGTAAAAAAATCACACTACACAATCTCTTGCAAATGAACTCCGGTTTGGAATGGGAAGAACAGTACGACAAAATTTGCGATGCTACACAAATGTTGTTTCAAGCAAGGGATATGGCAGCCGTTCAACGCGACAAACCCTTAGTCGGGAAACCCAATTCCTCATGGAATTATTCTTCTGGAACAACCAATTTACTAAGCGGTATTTTACGCCAACAGTTCGCTTCACACCAAGATTATCTCGACTTTTGGTACAACAGTTTGTTGGATAAAATTGGCATGCATTCTGCGCTTGTAGAAACCGATATGGCGGGCAACTTTGTGGGCTCCTCCTACGGCTGGGCTACCCCTCGCGATTGGGCCAAATTTGGTTTATTGTATTTGCATAAAGGCCTTTGGAATGGTGAACGTTTATTTTCAGAAGAATGGGCAAAATATGTGGCAACACCCACGCCAACTTCAGAAGGAAGGTATGGGGCACAATTTTGGTTGAACGCCGGCGGAAAATTCCCCGATGTCTCCCGCAGTATGTTCTACTGCAGTGGCTTTCAGGGTCAGATGGTCGCCATTTTTCCAGAGCATGATTTAGTAATCGTCCGGATGGGGTTAAAAGAAGATCCAGGTTTTGATTTTAATGGATTGCTAAGTGGAATCGTAAAGAGTATCCAAAAATAAACGCAGGCTTATAAAAAACCTTCGGTATCAAGTTATAGATCCGCTTTACAAATCAAATCCCAAATTTACCCCCAACTTCATAGCAATAATTTTGGTGATGCGTTGCTTTAATTCGGGGATTTGAATGCTTTCAATAACTTCATTGGAAAAGGCATACATCAACAACGCTTTGGCTTCTTTCTTAGGAATACCGCGTTGTTGCATATAAAACATCGCACTTTCATCCAATTGACCAATTGTACATCCGTGTGAGCATTTTACATCGTCTGCAAAAATTTCCAATTGGGGTTTTGCATTAATAACGGCTTTATCACTCAATAAAATGGTGTTGCTTTGTTGAAACGCATCGGTTTTTTGGGCTTCTTTTTCAACATAAATCTTCCCGTTAAACACTCCTGTAGCATTATCGTTAACAATACACTTGTAGTTTTGATGGCTCTCACAATTGGGTTGTGCATGATGTACCAATGTATAATGATCAACATGTTGCTTGTCGCCAATTATTGTAATTCCTTTTAAAGTAGAATCAATACGTTCCCCTTGATGATAAAAATTTAAGTTGTTTCGCGTCACATTACCCCCAAACGAAAACGTATGTACTGAAACGCGACTTTCTTGTTTTTGGGCTATGTAGGTATTATCAATTAAATTGGCGCTGGACAAATCGTTTTGAATTTTGTAATAATCTACAATTGCACGTTTTAGCGCAAAAACTTCGGTTACCGCATTGGTTAATACCGCGTTTTCATTCAGACTTTGATGACGTTCAATGATCTGTACGTGTGCGTTTTCGCCTACCACAATTAAATTTCGGGGCTGGACCATTAATGCACTTTCTTGTCCCGTTGAAAAATAAATAATCTCAATGGGTTTGTCGACCACTTTACTTTTCGGAATATTGATATACGCTCCTTCCGAAGCAAATGCAGTGTTCAAAGAAGTTAAGGTTTCGTCTTTATTGGCAATCTGGTTATAATAATTATCCATAACCATCTTGTATTTGGGTTTCGTAAATGCCGATGACATTAGGCAGACATCTAAACCCTCGTGGGTAGTTTGCGACAAAAACGAACTGTACTTTCCATCGATGAAAATAACTTTATACGTATCGATTTCGTGCAAGAAATACTTCTTCACATCCTTAAATTCTATTGCCGATTCATGTTTTGGAAACACGGTAAAATCATGTTTCAATACGGCATTCAATGAAGTATATTTCCACGCCTCCTCTTTTTTAGAAGGAAACCCTTTGTTTTCAAAATTTTTAATCGCCGCTGTTCGCACATCATATAAACCAGAATTTACATCGATTTGCTCTTCAAAGGCCATGAAAGAAGAAATTAGTTTCTCTTTTAATTCCATATTTTTTATGTTGATTCACAGTTTTTAGTTACAATATTGCTTACTATGACTGCTCACTAATTCAATTCACTTTTAATCCAATCGTATCCTTTTTCTTCGAGTTCTATTGCCAATTCTTTCCCCCCCGATTTTACAATTTTCCCATCCATTAAAACATGTACAAAATCAGGGATAATGTAATCGAGCAAACGTTGGTAATGCGTAATCACTAATACGGCATTATTTTCGTTTTTCAACTTATTCACTCCATTTGCAACAATGCGTAATGCATCAATATCCAATCCAGAATCCGTTTCATCTAAAATTGCAATTTTAGGTTCTAACATTGCCATCTGGAAAATCTCGTTGCGTTTCTTTTCTCCTCCCGAAAACCCTTCATTTAACGAACGGGATAAAAATTTACGGTCCATTTCAAGCAATTCTGACTTTTCCCGGATTTTTTTCAACATTTCGTTGGCAGGCATTTCTTCTTCACCGTTGGCTTTCCGTTTTTCGTTGATTGCAGTTTTAATGAAGTTTGTTACTGAAACACCTGGAATTTCAACCGGATACTGAAACGA
Source organism: Flavobacterium sp. (assembly GCF_027484945.1). GTDB lineage: Bacteria > Bacteroidota > Bacteroidia > Flavobacteriales > Flavobacteriaceae > Flavobacterium. The sequence continues at coordinate 8,607 of NZ_JAIXRZ010000007.1, read as the reverse complement.
TAAAAACACCCCTTTGTGTGCACGCTCTTCGGGAGCCATATCTGAAATATCTTCACCGTCTAATAGGATTTCTCCTTGAGAAACTTCATAGTTTTCATTTCCAGCAATAATTGATGAAAGGGTGCTTTTTCCGGCGCCATTCGGACCCATAATTGCGTGTACTTCACCGGCCTTGATTTCTAGGTTAACACCTTTTAAAATGTCTTTATCTTCTACCGAAGCGTGTAAATTTCTAATGATTAACATTTTTTATTTGAAATTTGAGATTTGAGATTTGAAACTGCTCCAAAACAAACCTTATTTATTAAACTTATTTCCTTTGTATTCTGATTTTTTTAAATAATTCATAAATCCTGAAAGTGATTTACTGAGTTCTAGGCTATCTCCGACTAACTCATTTAATTCAACCTCTGATATATATTTTCTATCAAAAGCTCTATACAGTTGTGAACGGGATTCTCCACAAGAACCTTTTGAAATAGTTAAAAAATGAACAAATTCTTTGTTTCCTTCTCTTTCAAAGCCTTCAGCGATATTATCCATTATTGAACCCGAGGAATCGTGGATTTGATTTATTAATTTGAAATCATTTTTAAACTTCTCCGCATTTGAAAGAGTAAATATTTTATCAGCATAAATTCGAGCTTCTTGCCAAATTTTTAAATCTTCAAATTTTGTAAACGTAGCCATAATTTCAAATATCAAATCTCGAATCTCGAATTACCCAACGCTCCCCTCTAACGAAATTTCCAATAATTTTTGAGCTTCCACCGCAAATTCCATGGGTAACTTATTCAAAACTTCCTTGCTAAAACCGTTCACAATTAATGCAATGGCTTTTTCGGTTGGGATTCCGCGTTGATTGCAATAAAATACTTGATCTTCTCCGATTTTAGAAGTTGTAGCCTCGTGTTCAATTTTTGCCGTAGCATTTTTACTTTCGATATACGGGAAAGTATGTGCTCCACAATGATTACCCATCAAAAGCGAATCACATTGGGAAAAATTGCGGGCATTTTCAGCACGTGAACCTATTTGAACCAGACCACGGTAACTGTTTTGCGACTTTCCTGCAGAAATTCCCTTGGAAATAATCGTTGACCGAGTATTTTTACCTAAATGAATCATCTTGGTTCCCGTATCAGCTTGTTGAAAATTATTAGTTACTGCAATTGAGTAGAATTCACCAATTGAATTATCCCCTTTTAATACACAGCTCGGATATTTCCATGTTACAGCAGAACCGGTTTCGACTTGGGTCCAAGAAATTTTAGCATTTGCCTCACACAACCCACGTTTGGTTACAAAATTAAATACGCCACCTTTTCCTTCTTTGTTTCCAGGATACCAATTTTGTACCGTTGAATACTTAATTTCAGCATTGTCCAAGGCAATCAATTCTACAACCGCGGCATGCAGTTGATTCTCATCGCGGCTTGGCGCCGTACATCCTTCTAAATAGGAAACATAGCTGCCCTCGTCTGCAATTACTAAGGTACGCTCAAACTGACCTGTCCCCCCTTGATTAATTCGGAAATATGTCGATAATTCCATTGGGCAACGGACCCCTTTTGGAATATAACAAAAACTACCGTCAGAAAATACTGCCGAGTTTAATGCAGCATAAAAATTGTCTTTTTGGGGAACAACCGAACCAATATACTTTTTCACCAATTCGGGGTGTTCTTGAATAGCTTCAGAAATCGAACAAAAAATAATTCCTTTTTCGGCCAAGGTTTTTTTGAAAGTGGTGGCTACCGATACCGAGTCCATTACGATATCTACCGCTACTCCAGCCAGCTTTTTTTGCTCATCCAGAGAAATACCTAGCTTTTTAAAGGTGTCCAACAATTCTGGATCAACCTCATCTAACGAGGCGTATTTGTCTTTCTTTTTAGGTGCAGAATAATACGAAATGGCCTGGAAATCGGGTTTTTCGTAATGCACATTTGCCCATTCAGGTTCGATCATTGCGCTCCATGCGCGAAACGCTTCCAAACGCCATTCCGTCATCCATTCGGGCTCGCCCTTTTTATTTGAAATGGCTCGAACAATGTCTTCATTTAGACCCGCTGGAAATGTCTCACTTTCAATATCGGTGTAAAAACCGTATTCGTATTCTTTGTTCTCGAGTTCGATCTTTAAATCGTCTTCGGTATATTTTGCCATTGTTATATTTTAAAGATTGCAGGAATACGTTCTCAATTCCTTTTTTTTCTTAGAGCGAAAAACTCTCTCCACATCCACAAGTTCGAGTAGCATTTGGATTGTTAAAAACAAATCCTTTTCCATTTAATCCTCCCGAATATTCTAAAACCGTACCGGCCAAATACAAAAATGACTTTTTCTCTACAGCGATACGTACATTGTTGTCTTCAAAAACTTTATCGTTTTCTCCGATAGATTTGTCAAATTTTAATTCATACGACAAACCGGAACATCCACCGCTTTTTACCCCTACTCGAACGTAGTCTTGTGCGGCATCAAAACCATCGTCTTTCATCATTTCGACGATTTTTTTACTAGCAGATTCGGACACTTTAATCATAGCTTATTTTGATTTTGTCTAAATTAAAGACAAAGATACGCCATAAAAGTATTTTTTCAAGGTTTATCTTCATTTTTTGGATTGATAACTTCATAGTTTTTATCAATTTTTAAAGGGAACAAAGGGTCGTTTTCTTAAATTGCACCTTTATTTTTTTAATCCGTTCTAAAAAAGAGAAAAACCGGCCTGCTTTTTGTTGGTTTTTTACTGTAAAAAACACGAATACTGTATATGAAAATTTACCCTATTGAAGCTGGCAATTTTAAACTCGATGGAGGAGCCATGTTTGGAGTCGTTCCGAAAACCATTTGGAATAAAACAAACCCGGCCGATGCCAATAATCGTATCGATATTGCAGCCCGTTGTATGCTTATTGAAGACGGTAACCGATTGACCTTAATTGATACCGGAATGGGCACAAAACAATCGGAAAAATTCTTCAGCTATTATTCGCTTTGGGGTGAGCATTCTTTGGACCAATCGTTAAAAAAACATGGATTTCATCGCGATGAAGTGACCGATGTATTTATGACTCACTTGCACTTTGACCATTGCGGTGGCTGTGTGAACCGAAAAACGAGTAGTGAAGGCTTTGAAGTAGCTTTTAAAAATGCTAAATTTTGGACCAATAGCAACCATTGGCAATGGGCTACGCAACCCAATGCACGAGAAAAAGCCTCTTTTTTGGATGAAAATATACTCCCAATACAAGAGAGCGGACAACTGCACTTTATTGAACGTCCAGAGGGAGATTTTGGGTTTTCAAACGAAATGGGATTTTCCATTTTCTATGCGGATGGTCATACCGAAAAGCAAATGCTGCCCCATATTCAATTCGGTGAGAAAACGATTGTGTTTTGTGCTGATTTGTTGGCCACTGCTGGACATATTCCGATTCCGTATGTAATGGGATATGATACCCGCCCTCTTTTAACATTAAGTGAAAAAACAAAATTTCTTAATGCTGCTGCCGATAACAACTACTATTTATGGTTGGAACACGATGCGCACAATCCTATTGTCACTGTAGAACAAACCGAAAAAGGAATTCGTTTGAAGGAAGTTTTTCGCCTAGAAGATATCTTAATCTAATGTTAATCGATTCGGCTATTTCTAAAAAACCGAATATTTTTAAACCAAATTTGCCACTAAAGGCATTAAAACAATTTTATATATGTTGCACTTGAATTTTAAAAAGCCAATGGGTGTTTTAGCTTTAGTAACCGCACTTCTGTCGTGTTATGGCCCATCGTATGCGCAATTCAAAAATCTTGCGCCTATCAAAATCGACAAAACTATTCTTAAAGCCAAGCCTATCAAAGAAAACGACTTAATGCGATGGAGTCATTTGGATATCGTAAATGATACGGTTCCTGGAATGAGCGTTGATCGAGCGTATACTGAGTTATTAAAAAAACGGAAGGGAACAAAAATAATCGTAGGTGTAGTCGACTCCGGTTTAGATGTTGATCACCCGGATTTAAAAGGACATATATGGACCAATACAAATGAAATTCCAGGTAACAATATTGACGACGATAAAAATGGATTTGTAGATGATATTCATGGTTGGAACTTTTTAGGGGATGCTACAGACATGAATTTGGAGTTAACTCGAATTGTAAAAAAAGGAGATGACGGCTCTGAAGAATACAAAAAAGCAAAAGCCGAATTGGATAAAAAAATCCTTGAATTAAAACAACAAAAGCCTCAAGTAAATATGATCGCTAAAGCCGATCAAGACATTCGAAGCTATTTGAAAAAAGAAACCTACTCTAAGGAAGATTTGAAAGGCATCTCAACTAAAGATGCTGGACTTAACCGAAGTAAAATGATGATGATGAGTATTGCAACTCAAGCTGGGGATGCGTTTCAAGAAGAAATCAAGTCCTATGTTGAGTATGTAAACGACCATTTAAATTACAACCTTAATGTTGAATTTGACGGGCGTAAAGTAATCGGTGATAATCCAGAAGACATTAATGACAAAAATTACGGAAATGGCAATGTTAAAGGTCCCGATGTAGAAGACGCTTTGCATGGTACACACGTGGCGGGTATCATCGCACAAGTGCGCGGAAACGAAATAGGTGGTGATGGCGTTGTAGCTAAAAATGTTGAAATTATGGCTATTCGTGCCGTACCAAACGGAGACGAATACGACAAAGACATTGCATTGGCCATTCGTTATGCCGTTGATAACGGTGCTAAAGTGATCAATGGTAGTTTTGGTAAAGACTATTCACCTCACAAAGAGTGGGTTTGGGATGCTATTAAATATGCAGAAAGTAAAGACGTATTAATCGTACATGCTGCTGGAAATGATAGTAAGAACATTGATGTAGAGCCCAATTTTCCAACCGATGAGGTAAACGGCAAAGAAATTGCAGATAACTTGATTACTATTGGTGCCTTAAATACCGATACGGGATCAAAAATAGTTGCTGACTTCTCCAACTATGGCCAAAAAAATGTGGATATTTTTGCCCCAGGCGCGAAAATTTATGCCACCATTCCAAACAATAAATACAAATACGAACAAGGTACTTCAATGGCGGCTCCTAATGCCGCAGGTGTAGCAGCTTTGATTCGTTCTTACTACCCTCAATTAACCGCCTCACAAGTAAAACATATTTTAATGGATTCGGGTGTTGCGCTACCCAGCAGTGTAAATGTAGGGGAAGAAAAAACACAAATTCCGTTCAATAACACTTGTGTTTCTGGAAAAATTGTAAATGCCTATAATGCAATTTTAATGGCCGACCAAATGTCGCGAACAGCCAAAAAATAAGATTTTGTAAATTCTAAATGTAGTTTTATCGTCCTTTTTGCCGATAATGCTGAAAATAAATTATCTATGCCACAAGTTTTTTATAATTTGTGGCATAGTTTTTACCCAAAGAAATTAGGGAAACCTTGCAAAAATAGTACTATGAAATATTTTTTGTTTTTCGGAGCTGCACTAAGTTCCTTATTCATTCAAGCACAAAACGGATATTGGCAACAAAAAGCGGATTACAAAATGGACGTCTCCATTGATGTAAAAACGTACCGTTATTCAGGGAAACAGGAATTGACCTACACCAACAATTCCTCTGATACCTTGCATAAAGTATATTATCATTTGTACAATAATGCCTTCCAACCCGGAAGCGAAATGGATTACCGCATTCAACATATTAAAGATCCAGATAGTCGGATGGTTGAAAAAATTAAAGAGGGCGACAAAGAGATTAAACAAAGTCGAATTGCTAAACTCCTGCCCGATGAAATTGGATTCCTGCACGTAACCAATGTGCGACAAGATGGTGCATTATTAACTGTAAAAGAAGTAGAAACCATTTTAGATGTGCCGTTGGCAGTACCCTTGTTGCCTGGCAAATCAACTGTACTAACGTTAAATTTTGAAGGGCAAGTTCCGGCACAAATTCGTCGTTCAGGTCGCAATAATCGCGAAGGCATCGCCCTTTCCATGGCGCAATGGTATCCCAAATTAGCCGAATTTGATTTTGAAGGATGGCATACGGATCCTTATTTGGCTAGAGAATTTCACGGTGTTTGGGGTAGCTTTGATGTAAAAATTACTTTAGACAAAAACTACATCGTAGGCGGAACCGGTTACTTGCAAAACGGTAACGAAATCGGCTACAACTACCAAGACGCTAACGTAAAAGTGTCTATTCCAAAAAAACAAAAAACGCTCACTTGGCACTTTATTGCACCCAATGTACACGACTTTACCTGGGCTGCCGATCCAAACTATGTTCATGATACCTACCCTGGACCCAATGGGGTAACCTTACACTTCTTGTACAAAAACAAACCTGAAATAGGTTTGGTTTGGAAAGCGGTTCAACCCAAAGTAGCAACCCTCATGGATTTATTCAATCACTGGGTTGGTCCTTATCCCTACAAACAATATTCGATAATTCAAGGAGGCGATGGCGGTATGGAATATGCAATGTGTACGCTTATTTTGGGAGAAGGAAAATTGGATGGACTCACCGGACTTATCGCTCATGAAATGGGACACTCTTGGTTCCAACACATTCTGGCTAGTAATGAAAGTAAACATCCATGGATGGATGAAGGGTTTACGTCTTATATTGAAGATAAAGCAATGAATGCATTATCCCCGCAACCTATTGCCAATCCTTACACGGGTGCATTCAAAGCCTATATCAATTTAGCGAATAGCGGCAAAGAACAACCCTTGTCAACCCACGCCGATCGGTATGACGAAAACCGCAGCTATAGCATTGCTTCCTACAGTAAAGGTGAAGTGTTTTTAGCTCAATTTGAGTACCTTGTAGGCCGAAGCAATATGGATAAAATCTTGCGTAAATACTACGACGATTTTAAATTCAAACACCCCAATCCGAATGACATCAAGCGAACAGCAGAACGCGTTTCGGGGGCAACATTGGATTGGTATTTAACCGATTTTACAAAAACCACTAATACTATCGACTATGGTCTTGGGCGTGTAGAAGAAAAAGAGGGTGCAACTATTATAAATTTAGAGCGTATTGGCCGTATGCCGATGCCAATCGACCTTCTAGTAACCTATACCGACGGGAGTAAAGAAAATTTCTACATTCCGTTGCGTTTGATGAATTATGAAAAACCCAACCCCGACCCTGAATTACCGCGTGTTGTGCTACCCGATTGGGCTTGGGGAAATCCCAACTATCAGTTTCGTATTGAAAAACCACTGAATACCATCAAAACTATTGTTATTGATCCGGCAGGGTTAATGGCTGATGTGAAAGGAAATAATAACAAATACGAAAACTAATAAGCGCCTCAAAGCGTTTTTATAGATCTGCTAAATAGCTAGAGCCTTTAGCTAGAGCAACCGAACTTTGGATTGTTTTTAAAGAGGCCCTTTGCTATGGTTTTACTTGCTGTTCCAATTTTTGTAGCCGAGTAGTTAACAACTGAATCTGTTGTTGTAATAAATCGTTTTGTTGCAGTAGTAATTCATTTTTTTCATGAAGTTCTTGAACAGCTTTAACCAAGGGAACCGTAAACTCAGCATAACGCAAACCCCATAATCCATTCGCATCTTGGGGCTGGTCAACCCCGCTAAAGTCATAACCCACTTCTCGAGCCGAATTTTGAACTTCTTGGGCTAAAAAACCGCTAAAACGCATTTTTTCAATATTGAATTTCCCAGACCAATCATCGGAAGAATTTACTTTTTGAATTTGATTGGATTGTTCAATACTGTAATTATAAGTTACCGGTTTTAATTTTAAAATAAAATCCAACCCCTTAACATCCTGCTGCACGTTTTGTTTCACCCGCTGATCAGAGATCGTTGTCCAGCTTACTTGACCACCTATTGATGTCATCGCATTATTACCTATGCGTACACGATTATCTCCTCCAAAATTTAGATTCCCATTTCCAGCTAATGCAATACAATTTGTCCTTACAGAACTATCCGAACTTGCGGTATAACCCACAAGTGTATTAAAACTACCCGTTAGAATTGATGTTCCAGCAACACCCGTTTGAAAACCTATAGCCGTGTTTCCAATTGCAGTGGTAGCATTTTGTAAACAAAACGTGCCAATTGCTACATTATTTGAACCGGTGGTCGTTTCGCGTAATGCATTTGATCCAAATGCGGTATTTCGACTCCCTGTAGTGTTTTTTTGTAAACTATACGATCCAAATGCTGAATGTTCGATTCCGGTCGTGTTTGAGAATAATGAATAATATCCATTAGATGTATTATTATTTCCGATGGTGTTGTTATGTAAACTATAACCTCCAGTGGCTGTATTAAAAATTCCAGTACTGTTAACAAACAATGAATAGCTCCCATTAGCTGTATTGCCATATCCGGTTGTGTTAAAATTCAAAGAATAACTTCCGGTTGCAGCATTATCATATCCGGTTGTATTCAAATTCAATGCAAAACTACCGATGGCCGTATTTTGAAAACCCGTGGTGTTGTTTCGTAAGGCAAAACTACCCGTAGCGGAATTTAAAGAACCCGTAGTATTTGAAAACAAAGAACGATAACCCGTAGCAGTGTTCCAATTTCC
>NZ_JAIXRZ010000066.1 GCF_027484945.1 Flavobacterium sp. | reverse complement strand
CAATAAGGGTTGTAAAACAGGAGCACCCTGGCAATAGGTTTGATTTGTTATCGCAAAAGTAGTGGTCACCTGTGGATTTACCGTAATGGTGAGTGTCGTAGTAGTAGCACACTGTCCTGCGCTCGGGGTAAAGGTATAGGTGGTGGTTGCTGTATTGTTTAAAGCAGGAGCCCACGTACCGTTAATACCGTTGTTGGAAGTGGTTGGCAAGGCCGTTAAAGTTGCACCTGAACAAATCGGCGCTACGGCCGTAAAGGTAGGTGTTACCTGTGGATTTACCGTAATGGTGAGTGTCGTTGTAGTAGCACACTGTCCTGCGCTCGGGGTAAAGGTATAGGTGGTGGTTGCTGTATTGTTTAAAGCAGGCGCCCACGTACCGTTAATACCGTTGTTGGAAGTGGTTGGCAACGCCGTTAAAGTCGCACCTGAACAGATCGGCGCTACCGCCGTAAAGGTTGGCGTTAGCTGTGGATTTACCGTAATGGTGAGTGTCGTTGTAGTGGCACACTGTCCTGTACTCGGGGTAAAGGTATAGGTAGTGGTTGCTGTATTGTTTAAAGCAGGAGCCCACGTACCGTTAATACCGTTATTGGATGTGGTTGGCAAGGCCGTTAAAGTCGCACCCGAACAGATCGGCGCTACCGCCGTAAAGGTTGGGGTGATGCTAGAACCTACAGTTACAGTAACCGTATCTGTAACCACACAATTAGCTCCATTATTAGCAGATAATGTGTAGGTAGTCGTTGAAGCTGGACAAACAGTAGGAGATAATGTGTTTGCATTAGTCATACCCGTTGTAGGCGACCAACTAAATGTTGGTAATGTATTTTGAAAAGTAATATTCCAATTATTTAAAGTTCCAATATCACCACCTAAATCATCTTGTACAATTAATTGCCAATTGCCATTTATGATACTTCCATTTAACAAAGCAAACGATTGCTCAGGAGTAAAAGTACCCGTAAAAGGGGCTGCCCCAGCTGTTACAAGAGTAGCAGCAGACATTGAGAAACAAGTATTTGTATAATTTGCACCAGCACCACCATTATCTGTAGATAATTCAATTCGGGTTCCGTTAGGAGCTTGTAAATAGATGTCCAAATCACTGTCCCAAGTATGTGTAATATTCAAACAAACTGAAACAATACTTGTAGCGGAAACTACATTGGGATTTATCCCCGTTACAGCAATAGTAGATATGGCACCGGTTGTAGTATTAGAATCGGGTATAGCAATTGGAGTTGAGTTGGTAAAAGAAACCGGTCCGGTTGCACCACCAACAGCATTTGTCGAACCAGCTAATGTAGTACAAGCACCAGCACAAATAGTAACTGGATTTCCAGCGTCAATAGTAGGGGGGGCTGTTACCGTTACATTTTGGGTAATTTGATTCTGACACCCGCCTGGTACTGCTGTTAAAAGTAGCGTAACTGGGTAAGAACCGGCGGCTGCATAGGTATGGCTTGGATTTTCAATAGTAGAAGTGGTTCCATCGCCAAAATTCCAACTATATGTATAATTACCGTTGGTTGTATTGGTGAATTGAGTAGGAGTGCCTAAGCAGACCGAATTTGCTGTAAATGTGGGGTTTGGACTCGCAAATCCCGCTGTTGTACCTGCAAAATTCATAGTGAAACCTGCCGAAGAATTTGCAGTAAAACGATCAATTAATATCGTATAGGTGTTACCGGCTACCACGTTAATTGTAGGTTCACATTGTACACCCGTACAACCCAAACCAGTAGTTCCAGCTACCCCTGTAGTAGCACTCCAATTACAGGCAATTTCAGTTCCAGGACAAGACGTTGTGGTATTGTAAACTGCAAAATCATAATCCACTACAGCTGTTGGTGTAACTGTAAACGCTAAAACACCATTTGTTGCTGCTGTAAAAGTGTACCAACTTGAAGAACGTTCTCCGGGCGCACCAAAGCAACTAGGCGCTTCAATAGAAGTTCCCACACCTCCAGGGCCATCAGCTACACTAATATTGCTTAAGTTGCAGAGGGTTTGCGCTGTAGCACAATCTTGTACGGGAAGAACAGGTCCGACAGGTTGCGCTTGTTGGGCACAGATTCCAAATGTACCGGTTGACGTTCCATTTCCATCAACGGCTATATAATAGGTGTTACCAATGGTTAAGCCATGTAAAATAACATTCGTATGCAATAATCCAGCTGCTGTATTTACATTTTCTTGACAACCAATTAGGGTTAAGGAGCCACAGCTTCCGCTATAAATTGCAATTTGGGTATTTGCAAGTGTACCTCCAAAATTTGTTGACAACTCGATATCAGCCGTCGTTGCAACAAAAGAGAACCATACTGTATGACTCATCGTATTGGGTGACCAACAACCTGGGTTTGCCGGATTACCTGTTGTAGTGGCATTTGTGTTATCGTACAAAATTGAAGTACAAGTTCCATTGCCTACAGCGATAGGAGTTGCAGTTCCGCATGTATCATTAGCAGGTTGAGCTAAAGAAATTAAGCTCATTAAAAACAAAAGAAAAGAATAATAATTTTTCATAGTTATAAAGAGCTTATTGTCTTGATTTTAAATAAATTTCACGCGATACAGGTTTGTCATTAAGGATATAAAATTCCTCAGCAGTTGCTTTTATACCGTTTGGTATATTGTTTTTTGAAAATCTTTTTTCTGAAAAAAGAACAACAGACACTCCTTGTGGAATAGGGATTAATAATGTTCCATCTGCGGCTAGTTCAGGATAGCTGCCAGTGTCTATGAAGACTGTGTCACCTTTTTTAACTTTAGAAAATATAGTTGTTATCGAATTTGAGGGCAGTTCTGCGCTTAAACCACTATTGTTTTCACTTCCGAATGCAGACGTGAAAATATCACCGGCTTTGTTGCTGTCATTTATGTACCATTGTTGCGCGTTGCTAGTCATTGAACCCAATACGGTTAAGGTCATCCAAAATATAAATTGATAAAAAATGGTATAAAATTTCATTGGTAATATTTTTATATAATTTCAAATATAAGCAACCTATCTTTTGTATTAAAAAATTGTTAATAATAAAATAAAAAAAATTCATAATACTTAGTATTTAATAGTAAAAATATTTGATTTTATATATACTTAGGAAGTCATGATTGTCCGAGTTATAATTGGCTTTTTTAGCGTGGAATTTACTTTTTATATCATTAGATTATCAAGTAGAGGGTTGAAAATCTATTACTTATAAAAACTTTTTAAATTCCTTTCATTTCTATT
>NZ_JAIXRZ010000070.1 GCF_027484945.1 Flavobacterium sp. | reverse complement strand
CCTTTAAGGGGAAAATAAAAGATTTTGACTCCAAATCAGGTAGTTATGAGGTTGAAGGTGATTTAATGCTTCATGGGATCACCCAGAAAGTGAAAACAAAACTAACGGTTAAAAATGAAGCCGGAAAATTGTATGTAGAAGGGATGTTCAATGTAAAACTTAAAGATTACGGATTATCGGTTCCCGCCTTAGCCAAAAAGACGTTGGCTGAAACCGCCAAATTAACATTCGATTTTATTTTTGAACAAAAATCATAATTTTAAATATGGTTTATCTAAAGGCGAACCTTTCCGTTTGCCTTTTTTTATGGCTAAAAAAATCTAAATAAATTGCTTTTATTTCATGGGTATATCGATTTCGATTACCTAAATTTACAATCCTAAAATTTCTATTGTATGCAAAAGTCTTATAAACTTTCGGTCAATTCTGGGGCAACCTTTGAATTGAATGAAAGTGATCTTCAACAACTGGATGCTGTGGCTACAGGAAACCATTCCTATCATGTTTTAAAGGATACTATTCCATATAAAGCAAAAATTATAGCAACCGATTTTGTGGCTAAAAAGTACACGGTGGAGGTCAATGCTACGACGTATGAAGTCGCAATTGCTGATGGTTTAGATCAATTGATTAATAATATGGGAATTGCAATTGGCCGAAACAAAGTAGTTAATGCGATTAAAGCACCAATGCCCGGATTGATATTAGAAATTAATGTGGCGGTTGGTCAACATGTTGCTGAAAACGATCCGCTATTAATTTTAGAGGCGATGAAAATGGAAAACAGTTTTCTCTCTCCACGCGATGGGATTATCAAATCGATCGTTGTAGTCAAAGGACAAGCGGTGGATAAGGGTCAACTTTTAATCGAATTTGAGTCATGAAAAAAATAACCAAACTATTAGTTGCAAACCGCGGAGAGATTGCGATCCGTGTTATGAAAACAGCGAAAAAAATGGGGATAAAAACGGTTGCCGTTTTTTCTGAGGCCGATCGTAATGCCCTTCATGTTCAATTTGCTGATGAAGCCGTTTGTATAGGTCCCGCATCTTCTGCACAATCGTATTTAAAAGGGGATACAATCTTAACGGTAGCCAAATCCTTAGGCGTAGATGCGATACATCCGGGGTATGGTTTTTTGAGTGAAAATGCATCGTTTTCCGAATTGTGTGAGCAAAACGGAATAATATTTATTGGGCCCAAACCGAAAGCAATTGAAATGATGGGTAGTAAGTTGGCTGCAAAAGAAGCAGTAATGCACTATAATATCCCTATGGTTCCAGGTGTTGATCATGCGATTGTGGATGTGGATGAAGCCAAAAAAACTGCACAATACGTGGGTTTTCCAATTCTCATCAAAGCTTCTGCTGGAGGTGGAGGTAAAGGAATGCGTGTTGTAGAGCGGGAGGAAGATTTTGAAGCGCAAATGGAACGTGCAATTAGTGAAGCAACTTCGGCTTTTGGCGATGGTTCGGTTTTTATCGAAAAATATGTTTCCAAACCCCGTCATATCGAAATTCAAGTCATGGCCGATAGTCACGGTAATGTGGTGTATATTTTTGAACGGGAATGCTCGGTTCAACGCCGCCATCAAAAGGTAGTAGAAGAAGCTCCATCGGCGATTTTAACCCCTGAAAAGCGAAAGGAAATGGGAGAGGCCGCTGTTAAAGTAGCCAAAGCATGTGATTATCTTGGTGCCGGAACAGTAGAGTTTTTGATGGATGAGCAGCTTAACTTTTATTTCCTCGAGATGAATACACGTTTGCAAGTCGAACATCCGGTGACGGAATTAATCTCGGGTTTGGATTTAGTTGAATTGCAGATACGAGTGGCCCGGGGTGAGGTGCTACCGGTAAAACAAGAAGATTTGCAAATTCACGGACATGCAATGGAGTTACGGGTTTATGCTGAAGATCCGTTAAATGATTTTTTACCCAACGTAGGAAAATTAGAAGTATACCGTTTACCCGAAGGTGATGGAATTCGCGTAGATAATGGTATCTCAGAAGGAATGGACGTACCTATTTATTATGACCCAATGTTAGCAAAGTTAGTTACCTATGGAAAAACCCGTGAGGAATCTATCGAAAAAATGATTGAAGCGATTGATAATTATACGGTGAAGGGTGTAGCAACCACCTTGCCCTTTGGAAAATTTGTGATGCAGCATGAAGCTTTCCGTTCGGGTGAGTTTGATACAGGCTTTGTGAAGAAATATTACGATGCCGCACAGCTGAAATCACAACAGGATACCGAAGCCGAAATTGCTGCTTATTTGGCATTGCAACAGTATTTAAACGATAAAAAAATCGTACGTATACCCAACGCATAGACTCGAGATTATGGAAGATAAAATAAAACAATTGAATGATAAAATTGCTATGGCCAAATTGGGCGGTGGCGCAAATCGAATTGCCAAACAACACGAAAAGAAACGTCTTACGGCGCGTGAACGCGTGGAATATTTGTTAGACGAAGGGTCGTTTGAAGAAATAGGGATGTTGGTTACCCACCGTACGACCGAGTTTGGTATGGATAAAGAAGTTTATTTTGGTGATGGCGTTGTAACGGGATATGGAACCATAAATGGGCGTTTGGTCTATATTTTTGCTCAAGATTTTACAGTGTTTGGAGGGTCGCTCTCAGAAACTCATGCGGAGAAAATTTGTAAAGTTATGGATTTGGCCGTACGCAATGGAGCGCCGATGATTGGTTTAAATGATTCGGGTGGAGCGCGTATTCAAGAGGGCGTGCGTTCTCTTGGAGGGTATGCCGATATTTTTCACCGTAATGTGCAAGCAAGTGGTGTAATTCCACAAATCTCGGCTATTATGGGACCTTGTGCTGGTGGAGCGGTTTACTCTCCTGCAATTACCGATTTTACGATAATGGTTGAAAACAACAGTTATATGTTTGTTACGGGGCCCAATGTTGTAAAAACGGTAACCAATGAAGAAGTTACTTCTGAGGAATTGGGCGGAGCAAGCACACATTCGACCAAATCGGGTGTGGCCCATCTAACATCTCCCAACGGGGTTGAATGTTTGGAAGACATTAAACGATTGTTGAGTTATATGCCACAAAATCATAAAGAGAAAACCCCAAAATTACCCTATACCTTAGGTGAAGAATTGCGAGAGCAGTTGGACACCATTGTGCCTGATAACGCCAACAAACCGTATGCGATGCACGAGGTGATTCATGGGATTATCGATACAGATACGTTTTTTGAAATTCATAAAGACTACGCCGAAAATATAATTGTAGGCTTTGCCCGATTAGCGGGACGAAGTATTGGTATTGTTGCCAATAACCCAATGTATTTGGCCGGTTGTTTGGATGTGAAGAGTTCGATCAAAGCGGCACGTTTTACTCGTTTTTGCGATTGTTTCAATATTCCTCTATTGGTTTTAGAAGATGTACCTGGGTTTTTACCAGGTACCGATCAGGAGTGGAATGGCATTATTGTTCATGGAGCAAAATTATTGTATGCGTTAAGTGAGGCAACGGTGCCCAAAGTAACTGTTATTACGCGTAAAGCCTATGGGGGTGCTTATGATGTTATGAATTCCAAACATATTGGCGCCGATATGAACTTTGCATGGCCTAGTGCCGAGATTGCTGTGATGGGTGCAAAGGGAGCTTCAGAAATAATTTTTAAGAAAGAAATTGGAGAAGCTGCTGACCCTGCAGCGAAGTTGCTCGAAAAAGAAGCCGAATACGCGGCTTTGTTTGCTAATCCTTACACCGCTGCACAACGTGGTTTTGTAGATGAAGTTATTTTACCCCGCGATACCCGACGCAAATTGATTAAAGCATTTGCAATGTTGGAAAATAAAGAAGTTCCGCTACCCAACCGTAAACACGGAAATATTCCATTATAAAACAAGAAAACCTGCATATTAGCAGGTTTTTTTATTTCAATACGTTAATTAGATAATTCAAAACTTTAAGTAGTCTTATGGTTATTGCTCATCTTTACAATTAAATTTAAAGCCGATACCGTGTAAGTTTTCAATAGTAATCCCCTCTTGTCCGGCAAATATTTTCCGTAAACGAGAAATAAAAACATCGAGGCTCCGTCCCATAAAATAATCGTCTTCACCCCATAAAGCTTTGAGAATCGCTTCCCGTTTCAAAACTTGATTTTTATGGTCTAGGAACAGTTTTAATAAATCCGATTCACGTTGCGTAAGAATAATGGTTTCTTCGAGGTTGTATACACGGTAATTGGCCGCGTCAAATTGGTAGTTGCCAATTGTGTAAAAGGGCGAAGGAGCCAAGATTTTCTTATGAGAACGTTTTAAAAACACTTCGATTTTTAGCATTAATTCTTCAATGCTGAAGGGTTTGATCAAATAATCATCCGCGCCAATTTTAAGTCCGCGGATACGATCTTCTTTTAAGGTTTTAGCCGATAGAAAAAGGATGGGTATTTCTTGGTTTTTGGCCCGAATTGCTTCAGCCAAAGCAAAGCCATCCATTTTAGGCATCATAATATCAAGAATACATAAATCGAAATCCTCTTTAAGAAAG
Source organism: Flavobacterium sp. (assembly GCF_027484945.1). Classification (GTDB taxonomy): domain Bacteria; phylum Bacteroidota; class Bacteroidia; order Flavobacteriales; family Flavobacteriaceae; genus Flavobacterium. The sequence goes on along the minus strand of NZ_JAIXRZ010000070.1, from coordinate 8,381 downwards.
GCATCTAACGCTTTTGAACCATCGGCAAAATGGTGTACCTCATAGTAATTATCCAAATGGTCTTTCGTTAGAAACGCAATGGTTTCATCATCTTCGGCATACAACAGTTTGTATTTATGCATAACTTTTTTTTGGTATTTGAATAGTGATGGTTAGCCCCTTGTTTTTATTATTTTGCGCACTAATTTTCCAATGATGTTGGGTGCATATTTTTTTAACATAAAAAAGACCCAATCCGAATCCGTTGACTTCATTACTTTTTAGATCGGTCACACGGTAAAATTTATCAAAAATCAAATTTAAATTTTTTGGTGCCACCCCAATTCCATTATCGACAAAATCCAGGCGTAACCCCCATCGATCTTCGCGCACTTGAACAAGGATTTTAGGGATTTCTTCGCAGTATTTCACTGAATTGTCGATGAGATTATAAATTACATTAGAAAAATGAAAACGATCTGCCTCAATACAAAAATCACGTTCGGCTTCAATCGATACGGTAAGTTGGTCATTTTTTAAACGTATCGAATCGGCGGCTTCATTAATTAAGGGAAGTAATTGAAGTTTTTCGGGTTGTAATGCCAAGGGTGATTCATCACTTCTGGCTATGTTGAGTACTTTCTCAATATGGTGGTTCAGTTTTTTACTTTGGTTGATAATAATTTCGGTATAATCTAAAAGTTTCTTGTTTTCACGAATGGCCTCTTGCTTGTTGAGGTAACTAGAAGCCAATAGGATAGAGGATAAGGGCGTTTTGAATTCGTGGGTCATATTATTGATGAAATCCCGTTGCAATTCGGAGTATTTCTTTTGTTGAATAATGGTGTAAATGGAGTATACATAGACCAATAAAACAATCATTAATGCTCCTGTAAGTAGCAACCAAAAGCGAAGTGAACGAAGTAAGTAGGAAGTTTCATTAGGAAACCGAACGGCAAAATAATAGACTAAATTTTTGTGTTTTGGGAAATAAACCGAATGGGAGGTCGGTTTACGGTCGGTAAAAGAAACATAATTACCATAGACCATTTCATCGCTCTGACAATTGTACATGGCATATTCAAAATCGGTAGTGATGTTCATTTTGGCAAATTCCGTTTTGAGATAATACTCGAGAATATCGGGTTGAAAATCATTTTCAACATTTACAATATAATAGTCATTGGCTACTTTTTCGATAGGATTATTAGAAGGAAGTTCGATATCTTTATTAGCATATAGTTTTTTTACCACTTCGAGTAAAGCAATATGTGCTTTTTGGGTAAACTTTTTTTCCTCGAGACTAAAAGCTTGTTTGGTCCAAAGCAATTGTGCGATCAAAATCCCAAGGGTAGCGACCATCCCGAGGACAATGATACTGTTAAGGTTTTTTGTTTTCAAAAGCGGTTGTTTTTCCACTCAAAATTAGGTAAAAAGTAATGATTTTACGACTGTTAACAAGTCATTAACAAAGATTTGAGAGCAGTTAACAAGAGGGGTCGCATTTGCAGCATATCTTTGTTTGTATAATTGAAAACGAATTACTTACTTAATTATAAATTCAAAACAAAAGAAATGAAAACATTAAAATTAACATTAGCTATAGTAGCGTTTGGATTGGTTTCCTTTACTTCAGCTACTGTAGTAAAAGAGCAGGTGAAAAAGATTGCTAATGCTTCAACTGTAGTTTGGAAATCAGAAACTATTGAAGTAGGCGAAATTCCACAAGGAACTCCTAAAACTATTGAGTTTTCTTTTAAAAACACGGGTAACAAATCAGTATTAATTACCAATGTGAAGCCAGCATGTGGTTGTACAGCTGCAGATTATACAAAAGAAGCTGTAGCTCCTGGTAAAATGGGTTATGTTAAAGCAACTTACAATGCAGCTGCGGCCGGTGCTTTTACAAAAACAATCACCGTTACAACTAACGCTGAGGAAACACCTAAAGTATTGACTTTTAAAGGAACTGTGATTGCAAAATCATAAGTATTTATTATAAAGGTGATTAAGAACGAAAAACTCCTGATTTAAATCAGGAGTTTTTTTATCGTTGTTTCATCATTTCCATTTGTTTGTATCGCTCTTCAATCATGGCTTTGAATTTCTTTTTTTGTTCATCATTTAAGAAGTTCAAAATATTTCGCTCCATGGTTTCTGTAATGGCTTGAATTTCAGTATTTTTATCGTCGTTACTCATTTCTTTCTTTAAGATTGCATTGATTTTTTTTGAATTTGCATCCATCTCTTTGCGCACAATGACGAGTTGAAGTTCATCCAATTTTAAATCCGATTTAAGCTTTTCGACACTTTTTTCTACGGTTTTAATGCGCTCATCTTCCAATTCCTCGGCTGAACGTTCGCGAGGCTGACTCGGCATTCCCATTTGGGTCGGACCATAACCTCCCATTCTATTAGTACCATTACCAAAGGCACCGTTATTGCCTAATCCAAATTGTCCCCAGCTCGTGACGCCTACAAAAAGCACTAAAATAAATATACCTTTCTTCATAACGTTTTGTATTTAAAGTAAATTTATAAAAAAATTAAACGGGTTCACCATATAAATCAAACTCGGTAGCATCTGTTATTTTTAGGGTTACAAATTCTCCGGTTTTTAAATAATGTTGTGATGCATCGATTAAGACTTCATTATCTACATCGGGGCTATCAAATTCGGTCCGACCTACAAAATAGTTCCCTTCTTTTCGATCAATGACACATTTATAAATTTGCCCTATTCGTTCTTGATTCAAGTCCCAAGAGATTTGCGATTGAATATCCATAATTTCTTGTTGACGTTGTATTTTCACTGATTCAGGCACATTGTCTTCCAAAGCATAGGCTCCCGTATTTTCTTCGTGAGAATAGGTAAAACAGCCCAAACGATCAAAACGCATTTCTTGCACCCATTGTTTCAAAATTTGGAAATCATCTTCGGTTTCTCCAGGGTAACCTACGATCAATGTAGTGCGAATTGCCATACCTGGAACCCGTTCACGAAATTCGTGCAATAAGCGCGTCGTTTTTTCATAGGTAGTACCTCGCTTCATTGATTTCAGAATTGAATCGGAAATGTGCTGTAGCGGTATATCAATATAATTACAGATTTTGGGCTCTTTTTTCATTAAATCCAATACATCCATTGGAAATCCAGTAGGAAATGCATAATGCAAACGAATCCATTCAATCCCTTCTACTTTTACTAATGCTTCCAACAGTTCGGCCAAGTTCCTTTTTTTGTATAAATCCAAACCATAATAGGTAAGATCTTGAGCAATTAGAATTAATTCCTTGACACCATTTCGAGCTAAGCCTTCGGCTTCTTTAATTAATTTTTCTATAGGTTGAGAAACATGTTTACCCCGCATTAATGGAATAGCGCAAAAACTGCAAGGGCGGTCACAACCTTCAGCAATTTTTAAATAGGCATAGTTTTTAGGGGTAGTGGTCAAACGTTCACCTAATAATTCATGCTTATAATCAGCACCCAACGCTTTGAGTAGTAAGGGGAGTTCTGTAGTCCCAAAATACTGATCCACATTAGGGATTTCCTTCTCTAAGTCTGGACGGTAGCGTTCTGATAAGCATCCGGTAACAAAAACCTTATCGACAATGCCCCGTTCTTTTTTATCTGCATATTCTAAGATTGTGTTCACCGATTCTTCTTTGGCGTTATCAATAAACCCACAGGTGTTGATCACCACAATATTTCCTTCTTGTTCGTGAACAACCGCTTTACCACTTGCTTTTAGCTGTCCCATTAAGACTTCGCTATCATAGGTGTTTTTAGAGCATCCCAGTGTGATTACATTGATTTTGTTTTGCTTTACCGATTTGGTTCTCATAGAATTTCAAAAAAATTGGAATGCAAAATTAGGCTATTTATTTTAGTCCCAATACGGTTCCTAGAAAAAAAGCCATCTTTGACTAAGATGACTTCTTTTAGTAGTATACGATTGGATTATAATTCCCAAATCAAACTCACGGTAACATTGTCATAAATTGCTTTGGTACGCGCATAATCCACAAGTCCGCGATTAAACATTTGTTGATTATAATAGCGAAAACCGTGACTGTAAGATACGTCCAACTTGTAATTGCCAAAGTTATAGCCCAAACCACCCGAAAATGTAGTTAAGTTTCCAGCGGTGTACTTGTTTTTAAACGGACTTTCATCCCAGCGGTATCCACCACGAAGGCTAATTTGTTTAATCTTGTATTCTGCCCCTAAACGCAATTCGGTAGCACCTTGTAATGAATTTGAAATCGTGGCATTTTCTTCTCGGAAATCGTTTCGCGGTTGGAAACGTGCACCACTATAGTATTTTCGAGAAACATCGGCACTAATTAAGCCCCGTTTACCAAACAACAATACTCCACTTGCGGTAAGTTTATGTGGTGTTCGAAAACGGTATGGAGCAAAAGCCATAGTTGTTTGTGGATCAACTTGAACGGTACCATATTGCGTGTTATCGGCAGTAGCGTTTAACCCAAATCCTGAAGTTACTATATATTGTCGCAATTCATCACTTAATCTTAGCCATGTGGGTGATTCATACGAAAATCCAACACGAGTATTTTTATGCACCTTTGCAATACCGCCCAATTGTAATGAAAAACCGTTACCATAAGTATACAATTCATTATTAAAACGAATGCGATCAACCGTTGAACCGACGCTGTATTTTGGATTTGAATTGGATTCAAAGAATGTTGTGTTCTGGCGGTAATCTATGAAGTGGAAATTTAAATTCATCCCCAGCATCAACCAATCTTTGTATTGTGTTGCCAAGTTTAAAGTCACTTTACTGTTGTATCCAGTCGCATTAGAACTATAGGAATGATAATAATTCCCACCCGGTGCGACATTGGTGTAATAGTCCGTGTTGGATGCAGTTGTATTAAACGGGTCAATTATGTAGGCGTTATAACCAAGATAAGCTTGTTGTTCATTGAAAAACAATTCGTCAAAATAATAATTGGTGATTGTACCAAAGGGTACCGCCTCATTTATCGACCGACCGTTGGCATAACTCAAAAAATATTGATCGACCGAATTAAAAGGATTGGTACCATTAAACGTTACAGCATTATCCAGATTTCGTGAGATATCATAATTCAATCCGAAAGCAAATTTCTTCCAATTTGTTTTTTGACTGGTTTCGTTAAAAACAAAAACCATCCCCAATTGATTAATATCTAGTTTGTTATCCCTGTCCTTAGTTGAGCTGTCAAAATAATTAGCCGTAGTACCCGTGTTAAAGTTGGATAGCGAACCTCCGATACAATTATTTTTAAAAAATAACGATCCTGCTGGATTTGCATTGAGCGCACTTAAGTCGCCGCCCACCGCGCCAAATGCACCGCCCATAGCTCGAAATCGTGCGGTTCCGTTTAGATCATCCAATGAATAGCGAACAGCATCTGAAATATCCTGTGCCTTTACTGTAAGCAAACTTAAACTAGTAAGGCAAACTGTAATTATCTTTTTCATAACGTAAATTGTAATGAGTTTATAGTCTTTTTATCGACGTCCACCGCCACCGCGTCCGCCGCCGCCAAAACCACCACCGCCACCGCCAAAACTTCCACCACTTGGGCTATAAGAACGTGAGGGTGCCGGACTGTAGCTTCGGGTAGGACTATCTGTTCTTGTAGGGGTATTTGTTCGCGTTGGTGTGTTATTTTGAATTGAATTGTTTCGAATTGTATTGACGTTAGTCGAATTTGAAGGATTAGTTCGTGTTCCAGTATTGGTGCGGACATTGGAATTGGGACGAACATTTAAGTTGGTTGGTCGAACATCAGGATTTGAACGCCCTCCATTGCGGTTGGTAGCAACAAAGTTACGCCCTGAATTTGGGGTAATAGTGTTGCGGTAAATCGTATTTCGACGCCCACCATTGTATGCGTAATGATGGTTCCAGCCATTACCATATCCATAGAAATAAGGATTACCATAATAACCACCCCAGCCCCAGCCAGGACCATACCAATTGTTCCAGCCCCAGCCACCGCCGTACCAATTATTCCAGCCCCATCCGGGACCATACCAATTGTTCCAACCCCAGCCACCGCCGTACCAATTATTCCAACCCCAGCCACCACCGTACCAATTATTCCAGCCCCAGCCGTCGAATCCCCAGTTATTCCAGCCCCAGCCACCACCGATATAATTAACGGTGACATCAGCAGTATTGTTGGCTCCCCAACCATTGTAATTGTTTGCTGCTCTTTGTTGGTTTTGATCTGAAGTTACCGTAGAATCAACGGGTGTCTTGTAGTTGTCTACATTGGTAAATAGTTCTTGACTTTCTTGATTGATTGAGCTAAAATAGTTTTGGTAATAGCTACTTTGGGTAGATTCATTGGGTCTACTTTGCTGTTGTGAAGTATTTGAGTCTCCGTAGATGCCATCATTATCGTAGTAGGATGAATTTTGATAGGTTCCACAAGAAGTAAACAGTATTCCCATGGCGACCACAAAAAGCCAACGGAAATTTACATTTTTAGAAAGGGAATTTGTTTTCATATCTATAGCATTTTTATTGTTGGTCATTACAAAAATAGTTAGTTTTGCCGAACTATAAAGTTAAAATTTGATTAAACAATATTTGTGCCAATTTGTTCATTATGAGTAAGAACTTAACAAAAAGAGCGGAAGATTATTCCAAGTGGTATAACGAGTTAGTGGTTAAAGCAGATTTAGCCGAAAATTCCGGGGTTCGTGGTTGTATGGTGATTAAGCCCTATGGTTATGCGATTTGGGAAAAAATGCAAGCCGAATTAGACCGAATGTTTAAAGAAACCGGACATAGTAATGCATACTTCCCGTTGTTTGTTCCGAAGAGTATGTTTGAAGCGGAAGAGAAAAATGCCGAAGGTTTTGCCAAAGAGTGTGCGGTTGTGACCCACTATCGATTGAAGAATGACGAGGAAAATAAAGGAAAGTTAATTGTCGATCCCAATGCCAAATTGGAAGAAGAGTTGGTTGTTCGTCCAACCAGTGAAGCGATAATTTGGTCTACCTATAAAAATTGGATTCAATCCTACCGTGACTTACCCTTGTTAATTAACCAATGGGCCAATGTGGTGCGTTGGGAAATGCGTACGCGTTTGTTTTTACGTACAGCCGAATTTTTATGGCAAGAGGGCCACACAGCCCATGCAACAAGAGAGGAGGCAATTCAAGAAACGGAACAAATGATGAATGTTTATGCAGATTTTGTCGAAAATTTCATGGCAATTCCGGTAATTAAAGGTATAAAAACAGCCAATGAACGCTTTGCTGGTGCCGAAGAAACCTATTGTATTGAAGCCTTAATGCAAGATGGGAAAGCACTGCAAGCAGGTACGTCACACTTTTTGGGTCAAAATTTTGCACAAGCTTTTGATGTGAAGTTTGCCAACAATGAAGGAAAACAAGAATATGTATGGGGTACCTCTTGGGGGGTTTCAACCCGATTGATGGGGGCATTGGTAATGACTCATTCAGACGATAATGGTTTAGTAATACCACCCAATTTAGCTCCAATTCAAGTTGTGATTGTGCCAATTTACAAGAGTGATGAAGAATTGACTGCAATTACACAATCGGCCAATGCATTGACAAGTGCATTACGAAAATTAGGCATATCGGTGAAATTTGATAATCGGACAACACAAAAACCGGGATTCAAGTTTGCAGAGTGGGAATTGAAAGGTGTACCCGTTCGTGTTGCTATTGGACCAAAAGATTTGGAAAATGGCACTTTTGAAATCGCGCGTCGTGATACGCTTACCAAGGCGGTTGTTGCAAATGATGGAATTGAAAGTTACATTCAAAACTTACTTCAGCAAATCCAAGAAAGTATGTATAATAAAGCGTTTGCTTACCGTGATGCCCACATTACCAATGTTGAAAATTTTGAAGAATTTAAAGACGTTTTAGAAAACAAAGGTGGTTTTGTAGCCGCCCATTGGGATGGTAGCGCAGCAACCGAAGAGAAAATTAAAGATTTGACCAAAGCAACCATTCGTTGTATTCCATTAGATCAAGTAAAAGAGGACGGAAAATGTGTCTTAACCGGAGCCAAATCTACCGGTAGAGTGCTGTTTGCTAGGGCCTATTAAAAAAATAAAAAAAGTTTAAATGCGCTCTTGTTTGAATAAAAAATAGTTGTATTTTTGCATCCGCATTTGAGCAGTAGGCCCGTTCGTCTATCGGTTAGGACTCAAGATTTTCATTCTTGCAAGAGGGGTTCGATTCCCCTACGGGCTACAAATAACGTTCTGTGGGTGTTTTTACAAAATGCACTCAAATTTAATGGCCCGTTCGTCTATCGGTTAGGACTCAAGATTTTCATTCTTGCAAGAGGGGTTCGATTCCCCTACGGGCTACAAATTAGTTGTAAATAAGT